>PLLL01000098.1 GCA_003141235.1 Dehalococcoidia bacterium | reverse complement strand
GGGTGACACCGGGAGGCGTGGCACATTCACTGCATTGAAAAATAGGGGGCGGGTTTTAAACCTGCCCCTGTGTCTATACATACCGGCGGAAGCCGGTATCTATCACAATATCATTACCTCNNCCCCTTGTGGGAGAGGATTAAGAGCCTGCCCCGTATGAGCGACTTTGTCGCCATCCCGCATGAAGGTTAGAATCGGGACTTGATACGGGGTGAGGGGTTACTTATCATATTTCACAACAAAAAGGGGAGGGGGTCAAACCCCTCCCCTTAATTATTTTCAGCTAACGCTTAAATCTATTTGTAGACGCCGAACTCCTTGGTGGCGTCAACCATCGCATGGATATTCGCCGGGGGCAGGTTTTCAATTACCGCCCCGCTCATCATGATATAGCCGCCGCCCGGGGCGCAGTCATGGATGAGTTTTTTAACGGTTTCCCTGATTTCTTTAGGATTGCCTACAGCTAATTGAGCGATGGGCATGTTCCCGCTGACGCAGGCTTTGCCTTGCAGCGCCGCTTTAGCTTTGGCCATATCGGTTGTATCGAATCCCCAGATTACTCTGCCTTGGGGCACGTCGCCGATATAGTTCAGTCGGGTGTTATAGCCGCCCTCCGCCCAGGGGAAAGGCACACAGCCTTCAGCCACCAGTCCTTCGAGAAGCGCTTTCAGAGAAGGCCAGTAGAACTTCTTAAACTGCTCATCGTTCATGAAACCGTCGGCGCCTTTGTGAAGCGGGATGAAAATCACCGGGTTCCCGTTTGTTTTGGCTGCGTTGACGCCCATTTTTACCAGTAACGGCGTTACTTGTTCGCATGCCCGGATGACTTTCTTGGGCTGGCGGTACATGTCTATAATCATACCCTTGGTGCCCCGCATCGTATCGCCAATCATGTCGAAAGGCGCTTTAGTGCCCCCGCCGAAGAATCCGGGGAATCCATTTGCGGCCATGTCCGCGCCATAAGCGCCTACAGTCTGTATCCACTTTAACGCTTCGGTGCCGGCTTCCATCAGGGATTTTAAGGCCGCCTGGACCGGGGGCAGCCCGTATGAAACCAGGGCGGCTCCGGTGAAACCGCCGTACATTTCCATGATATTGGTAAGCGGTGCAATCATCTTGAAGGCATCCAGCGTGGCGAAAATGCGCGGGAAATAGGTGCTCATGAAGTAATTGCTGGGGTCGCTAATAAAGGAATCGTATTCATCGGCTTTCATATATTCGCCCTCGAGGGCCTGGTAAGAAGCCTCGGGTGGGACGCCGTGGCCGGGCCAGGCATACAGCTTGTAATCGAGGATATCGAAGCACTTGCCCGGAGGAGATGTGGTCACGCTGCCGTGCGCATCGGGCTGGAAGTCCATTATCATTTTTTTATAGGAGCTGAAAAGTTTATCATAGTCATACATGACGTCCCGGGGTGTAATGCCGCCATAGTAGGCTCCGAAGAACCCCATCATCGGAAAGCACGGCACTCTATCCGGTGTTTTTAAATAAATGGCGTCGAGAAACCTCTGTACCCTGGCCTTGTATTCCTTTTCGGCCTTGGGGCTGACGTATTTTACATTGTCCGGCGAAAGCCATCTCTGCACCAGGGACTGATGTTTTTCATCAGTCGTCATCTCTTCCCATTTCTTTTCCATTTAACTCTCCTGCATAATTAAGTATTTGAAGATATTTAAAAGTATTTTGTGTGTAATGCTAATGTTCTACTATGAAGATGCAGCAATTATACACTCCAAATTTATCATGCGAGCCGTTATAATGCAATACCCCGAACATGGTATTAACGCAGCAGAACCGCGGCGCATTACGTCCGCAGGACGGAGAAATAACAATCACGGGAAAGGGTTATTTCGTCTTCCGTTTTTGCCTGATTTTATCCAGTATCTGCCTGCTTTCGTAAGGCATGATTATAATTTTATAGTCCTTCTCAGGTATCGGGGCGCCGTATCTTTGCTCAACCTTGCCGCGTTCAATAGATTTTCTTTCGGTTTATTCGTAACTTGGCGTGGGGGTACTATTCCTGAGGTTTGGTCCCGATTTATCGGGGTGCGAGCCAAACCTCTTAAAAGACTTCTCCCCTTCCCACGCGAAGCCGAAGAGATAATCCGCGCAGTATCTTCTTTCTTTGCCTTATCCAGTATCTGTGTCGGTATCGCCCCCTTGATTACTAAACGATTCGGATAAACGATCACCTTGATATTAAATTTCTGGAGTAGAGCTCTTTGATTTCTCTGGAGTTCAATGGCTTCTGTGACAACCGGTTGGATATCCTGGGTAAGGTCTGATTCCTCAATATCGCTGGGAGACCTCCCTGGGTTGTCATTTTTGGTGATATTGGCATCGAGAGCATCAAGTATATCATCAACCTGGTTCAAAATATCATAATTACTCAAGTCATCTGAGCCTCTATTCAAGACATCTTTGACCATATCGATACTTATCCCGAGCGACACCGCTTCACCCAGTTCCCTGGGGTCAATGTTGCGCTGACATTTTAGAAATTCGGTTTCTTCATTTTTAAACCTCTTGAGCTTTGTCCTGTAAGCACTTTCGCTCACAGCCCCATCGGCAAAGGCCATACCGAGTCGTTCTTCTTTTGTCCTGATCGCCTCAAGTTTGCTATCAACAGCCATGCTTTCAGCCCCGATTTCCTTTCTTCTTTCCTCAAGTTCGATCAGGGACTTGTTAATGCATTCAACCAGTTTCCCAGAATCGTTTAATACCTCTCTAACCTTCTCAAATACACTCCGCTCCAGCCAGTCCGCTCGAATATAGGGCAAATTACAACGTTTTTCGCTCTGACTATTCCGGTTAACCCTGCCCCGACAGGCATAATAACGATGATCATCGGGTTTCTTTCTCATACATTTCAAGACATGCCCACAATCACCGCAAAAACACATCCCCTGCAGGAGCCATCCTTTCGGGTCCACCTGTACGCTGCGGGCATTTTCCCGCTTCTCCTGGACCTTCTGCCATGTGCTCTCATCGATGATTACCGGCATGGGAATACCTATCCGGTGCCGTCCTTTATATCCGGGGTGTGTTAGAATTTTACGTACTACGCTGAAACGCCATTCGGCTCCATCGCGTGTGTGGACCCCGTCTTTATTCAGGATTGCAGCGATGGTATCCATACCGATCTTCTTCTTCAGGTAAAGATCATAGATACGCCGGACTATCTTAACCTCCCCGGGAACTATTTCCCATTTCCTTTCTTTCGGCAACCACTTGTAACCGTAGAGCGGACGACCGCCGGGCCAGTTGCCCTGGCTGATAAGGTACCGGCGGCTGTCCCTGACCCTCTCACTGATTCTGCCGCGTTCAAACTCGGCAATAACACCCATGATCTGTACGGCAAACTTGCCGTACGGGGTTGAGGTATCCAACCCCTCCTGGGTGGAAACGAACTTGACGCCTAGCTGCTCCAGTCCGTGGAGATGGTTAAGCAGGAGTCTGAGATTTCTGAAAAAACGGTCGAGCTTACCTACGGCGACGATGCTGAAGCGATGCCTCCCCGCATCGGTAAGCAGTCTTTTAAGCGCGGGTCTATCATCAGTACCGCCACTGAATCCCCTGTCAACATATTCTTCGACCACTTCCCATCCCTGACTCTTCGCATAGGCCCTTAAGACAGCAAGCTGGGCTTCTATGGAAACACCTTCAACCGATTGCTCCTGGCTACTCACGCGTGAGTAAATGGCAATCTGTTGTTGTCTGTTTTCCTTGATCATACTTCGACCTCCCAAATATGGTTAATGGTTGCTATTATTTGTTAACTTTTGCAGGTTTAGTCTTATCCAGATACATGTCCTTCAAACTGTATTTCCCGTCCCCCAGGTATCGGAAATAATCCCGCTTGGAACCGTAGAATCTTTGCGAAGGGTGATTCTCTGCGGCGGCAATGATATGCGAAGACCAGCTATTCCGCTTTAGGGTAGGATACCTCTCCACGGCCGTATTATAAAGCTGAGCCGCTGAAAACAGGTTTTCATTTGTGTTTCTGACCAGCTCTTGTGCAATTTCGAGGACGATATCAAACAGGGTCTGTCCCTTTTCCAGTAGGATCCGCCCCTCTTTCTTCTGAGGCTCAAAATTAATAGTTGTCTCCGATCTATTCACGGTGATAGAGATTGAGCCCTCGTCTATACGTATCGCTCCCGTTATGGCAAGGCTGAATGGGACTTCCTGCATTGTGGGGCCTCCATTATTTTTTAAATCTGATAATACTGTAATACTAATCTTTAAGAATGTCAACCATTAGTAACATTGTCCTTAAATTACAGTTAACGCGGCCACGTGGCTAATTTAGCCAGGTGTTTATTTTAACTCGCCGACTCCTTGGTCTCACTATCCTTTTACATTAGTTCTATCAAAACTACTCGCTGTTTCCAGATATTGTTTTCTGAGCGGAGAATGGCTCAATTTCTCGACGGCGCATCCCAAAGACAATACTATTTATTTTGCCCAATTATTTCGGTCTTTTGTTTATATATACAAACCGCGAGAAGTCATAAGGTAAGTCACCTATCTCCATGCTGGATGTCTATCTCTGCAAAGAATCGTATAATATGGGTCGTATTTTCCCGTCCACAGGATCCATTTTTTGAATGTACTTGAGGAGATCCGTCATTGTTAAGAGAAACTAAATCGGATAGTTATGATTTAAGACTTTAGACGAAAATAGTTGAAAACGGAGTCTAATCAATTTTGGTTAAATAAGTATAAGGATTTTTATTAATGCATTCAGTATGGACAAGTCCGCTGCGGTGCAACATTTTGGCAGCTAATGTCTTATCTGCAGCATGGTCTAATAACAAATTACCACCGCATATTCGACATTTGACGTAAACTGCGTATATTTCTTTTGCATCGTTGAACCCTTGTGAATACGAATTCTTAACAGACGGAGCTTGAACCTGTAATGCTTCTCTTAATATGTCTCCAACGCTCTTACCGCTATTCTGTTTGATTTCTTCAAGAGCAGCTTTCAATTTCAGATTAACACGTATGCTTATTACCGGATGAGCTTGATCATATTTGATTTTTGCTGGTGCTATTTTTTTCTTTTTGGCCATGACAAACTTCTTATTATTTCATTTATACCAATATTCTATCTGTAACATAACCAGTATAGCAGATATTTACGATAAGGTATACGATAACGTAAACGATAGAGTATACGACAGTATTAATAATCTATAATAGGATTTTACAAATGATTTTTAAATTAAATGTCTTAAGAACGTTATACGAGTGAGATACTATTCGCCGTGAAATGATTAATCGTATTACTCATTTAAAGCCAGTTTGGCGATGAGGTACTTCTACCACAACATTAAAATTTATTTGGATGCACCATAAACAATATAGGCATAGTGTCGCCCCAACAAGGATATTAATTGAAACCATAGGTAACATTTCAAGCGAATGTTACCTAACAATATACTTAAATTGTTAAGCACAAAAAACAATAAAAACGGTAGGCTTTAAAGGTATAATAGCTAATAATCAGTGTGGGGGCAGATTTGAACTGCCGACCTTCTGAACCCCATGTAGCCCATATGAAAAGCGGAGGTCGCTTGCCTCCTTTTCAGAAGTGATTATAATACCGTTTTCTCTAAATATCAATCATTCACTAATACAATCTGACTTTTTAGTCCGCTTAGTCTTCATTCGGCCAACGCCATTGATATCTGACCCGAGTCTCTTCTTAACCTTGTACTGATAATCAAATATTGCCAAGCTCTTCCAATGTTATTTTATCGTCCAACACATTTCCTGTTAATTACTTTGGGAGTAAGTAAATCATATTTCCCCGATATCTATTCTTAGTGCCACAAACAAATGACTAACTTGGCCCNNCGCTTCAAGGGATTTTATCACAGGTAAGTCGATATACGATGAATACTCAGAGTCATGGTAAACAGCCTGCTTGGCAGTAACTCCATTAGCATCTTCTCCTATGGGATTACCGGTATTCATATTGCGGTCATATTCAGGGAAACTGCTGCTGGTGATATCGATGCGTATTCGGTGTCCCTTGCGGAATAACTGGCTAGTCGCTTCCAGATTGATCAAATATTCATTGACTTCTCCCGGCGTGACCAACTCTGGTTGAAACAGGGACTTGCGGTAGCGCGCCCGGATGATACCATCCGTAGTCACATTGAAAGCGCGACCATCCGGGTATACATCTACCAGCTTGGCCACAAAATCGGTATCCCGGGCCGAAGTGGCCGCAAACAGGTGAAGTTTTAAAGGACCGGTAACTTCCAGGTCTTCACTCAGTTCAGCAGAAGTATAGCAAAGGACATCCTGGCGTCTTTCGTTCGGAGATTGTTCCTGTATGCCGGGCGCCACCCGGAGTAACTGGGAGCCTCCGCGACAGCCGAGAGTCAGCACCGGATGGAGGGGATCATATAAAAAGACATCCGGGTTTTCTTTTCCCGGTTCTTCCTGGCTGAGCCCGCCGTTTCCGGCCGAAGAATTAGCCGAACCCCGACCGTGGAGAAAGTACCTTTGCCACTGCGTCTGGGGTATAGGCCATGTTTCAGCATTACGCCAGATATTTCGACCCATCACGAAATACCTGACCCTGGGTAAGTCTACCTCCATCCCCCGCACATATTTATCAAAAAAAGCCAGATTATACTGACTTAGTTGGCTGCCCTGGAAATCTGCTGACGGTCCAAAACTCATGTCTCCTGCGATGATACCGGTAGCGGGGCCTCCGTGGAGCCAGGGTCCTATGAGAATATGCTGGCTCTGGCGGGCTAAAGCGGAACCACCCTTCTCTTTCATATTCAGGTAATGACCGATGGTGCCGGAAGGGTAGAAATCGTACCATCCCGCGACATGAAAACAGGGTACTCTGACTTTCTCGTACTGGGTACGGGTTTTCTCGATAAATTCAGGGTTTTCCCGATCGCTGTTGAGGATACGGTTGGTCCAGACTTCCTTAATGCCTTCGAAGTTAAAATGAGGAATATCTTTGAGCGGCAGATAATTATACACTTCTTCCGGTTGAACATTGCCTCGGCGCAGGACTTCCAGCGCGTGAGAGACGTCTTTTCCCGCCTGTTGCTGCCAGCTAACTATCTCTAATGCAGTGCCTAATACCCAGTTCAGCGCTACGCCGAGATTTACAATACCGTTCTGACGCGAAGGCTCAATAGCGCCTGACCCGCATATCCAGGGAGCCATCGCTTTAAGGTGAGGCGGATTCTCACGGGCAGTCAACCACTGGAGCACCCCCAGGTATGAGCCGCCCGCCGTACCCACGTTCCCATCGCACCACGGTTGATTTGCTGCCCATTCCACGGAGTCGTACCCGTCCTGTGATTCTGACGCCATGGAAACATCGCCCAACCCCATTTCTCCACCCGAATCGTACGTGCCGCGGATACTCTGAACAATCAATGCGTATCCGGATAAAACTACCTCAATCAGATTGAAAAAACTAAAATTTAAAGTTGCGGTCCGGTCGTACGGGCTGCGCATCAGGATTGCCGGGTGTTTTTGCCTATCGTTTAGCCGGTAGATATCCGCCCGCAACGACACGCCATCCCTCATTGTCATCGGAAAACTCTTCTCAACTTTGATTGAATTTGTCATAGCTATCTTTATCTCCTGACAGTACATTAGCCAGTTATATTGTGCCTCTGAGCCTGGGGTCAAAGGCATCTCTAAGACCATCTCCTACCATATTGAAAGCGAATACTACCAGCATAATTGAAAGACCCGGGGCAAAAGAGAGAAGAGGATTGCTCAAGAGGAACGGGCGTCCATCTTCGACCATCAGACCCCAAGCCGCCGCCGGTGGCTCAACACCGATTCCGAGAAAACTAAGGCCGGCCTCTGCCAGTATAGCTGCGCCGATCTGCATCGTGGCCATCACTATTAACGGAGGCAGACAGTTAGGCAGAATGTGGCGCAACATAATCCTTAGATTACTGGAGCCAGCTGCGCGTCCCGCCAGTATATATTCGTTTTCCTTTACCGAGAGGGTTTCGCCGCACATCAACCGCGCGTATCCCGGCATCATGGCAATGCCCAGAGCTATCATCACGTTTCTCATGCCCCCGCCGAGTAAAGTCGCGAGGACTAAAGCCAACAATATCATCGGAAAACTCATCAGAGCATCGATGAAACCCATGATGGCGGTATTCACCCAGCCGGTGAAGTATCCGGCCAGCAGCCCCAGCGACATGCCGAATAACGCCGCCACTCCGAGAGCGACAATACCAACCATTAGTGAGTTCCGCGAACCGTAAATTAAACGGCTTAAAACATCTCTGCCCAGTGCATCAGTGCCGAGGAGGTGAATTTGGCTGGGTTGGGCCATGGATTGGCTCAGGTTTTGGTCATAGGGGTCATACGGAGCCAGCCACGGCCCGAATATCGCGACTATTACTACTAACAGGATAAATACTGCACTCACCGTCACAATAGGCCGTCTGAACAGCACTCTGCGAAAACGTCTTAGTCCGCTGGTTTGAAGAGGGATCGCCCCGGAACTTGCGCTCACGCTATCTCCCGTTTAAACGTAACAAGAATTTCTTATCCATACCGTATTCTCGGGTCAAGCCAACCGTAGGAAATATCCACAATAAGGTTAATAAATAATGTGAAAATTGCAATGATCAAAGTAAATGCTTGCACCACGGGATAATCGCGGGCAAAGACGGCACTGACCATCGCCAGTCCTGCGCCTCTGACATTAAATACAGTTTCGATCAAAACAGAGCCGCCTAAAATACCAGCGAAGAATAACCCCGAAAGTATTACCACCGGTATAAGGCTGTTCTTCAGAGCATGTGTCATCACGACAAGCTTTTCATCCAGCCCTTTGGACCATGCGGTCCGTACGTAATCCTGTCTCATTACCTCCAGCATGCTGGAGCGCGTCTGCCGCGCTATCGCTGATACAGGGAAAATCGCCTGGCAAAAAACAGGCATCACAAGCTGGCTTATATTCTTACCAAGATCCTTTAAGGGAGGAGTATATCCCTCAACCGGCAACCAGTGGAGCTGGAGGGCAAAGACATAAATCAACATGGTGCCCAGCCAAAAGACGGGAATGGTAACGCCCAGGTTCGCCAGTACCGTTACCACGGTATCTACCCAGGTTGCCCTCCTTACGGCACAAACAATACCCGCGGGAATGCCTATCAAAAGGCTGATGATAAAGGCCGGTATGCTGATGTTCAGGGTTACTGGTATAGTCCTGGCTAGTATCGTGAGTGGCGAGGAATGATACACTATTGAGGTGCCGAAGTTACCATGAAAAACTCCGCCCAACCAAAAAATATATTGCTCTAAAAGCGGTTTATCCAGCCCGAACTGTGCTCTGATAGCCTGGATCTGTTCATACGTAGCGTTAGCGATCTGCCCCTGGCTCATTATCATGTATATGGGATCGCCCGGAAGCAAGCGCATCGTAAAAAATATGATTAATGATATTAAGAAAAGCAGGACGACGGCGCGTATTATTCTACGGAAAATGTAGGATACCAATTTCGGTTGCCTCTATTTCTTTTAAACGGCGAGAGGGATAAAGTAAAAAGTTGCCCCAGTAGATTATGCCTATGGTCTATGATATGCATAAACGAATTGGGGAAAGATTTACCGAACTTGTATTGCGTTCCAATAAATCTTTCCCCCCATTTCTACCTAAAGCGTATATCGCTCGGCGTATTTCCTATCTATTTGCTTAACCAGGTTTTGCCCGGCTCCCAATACCAGAAGTTTTGCTGTGTAAAGAAACCGGTGTCATGCACATAAGGTTCAATGACCCAGCCACGTGAAACGGCATAGATGGGAATGACCGTAGTGTTATCATACAGGTACTGGATCGCTTTTTTCGCCAGCGCCGGGTCGAACTGTTTCGATGCCAGAGATGTTTGATAAAGCTGGTTAAATTCCGGGGTCTTTAACAGACTGGAATGCCAGGTACTGTCGTTTGTCCAGTTAGCTAGCCCCGAATTGACATTACCAATCAGTCCGGCTCTCGCCGCCCCGAACAACGCGTTGTGCCAGCCATTAACCATGTAACCTACCGCAGGTCCCATCTCCGCCATGTTCAGATCCACTTTGATGCCCACTTTGCCCAGGAAACCCTGCATAGCGGTAACTGCATCACGGTTGCTGACGAAAGTATCGACGATAATCGAACTGGTAAAACCATTGGGATAGCCGGCGTCCGTGAGCAGCTGCTTCGCCTTATCTACGTTGTAGGGATTTGTCGGCAGATCCGAGATGTAGGCGGGCGAGCCGGGAAGGGCAAACTGGTCTACCGCTGTCCACCAGCCGTAGCCCAGAGACTTAACGATCGCATCCCTGTCGATAGCGTAGCTAACTGCCTGCCGGACTTTAGGGCTGGCAAAAGGAGAATCGGTGTTTTTACTATCGGGAATCAGGCAGTAAACTGATATATAACCGTTGATGACCTGAAAGCCCTTTTGCTTGAGGTCGTACTCGGATTTGGAGAGGTCGCCGCCGGCTATGTCCTCGTTTCCGGCTTCAAAAGCACTCGCCCTGGTCGTCGGGTCGGTGATAGTGGTTAATTCTATGGCGTCCAGATAAGCTTTACCGCCCCAGTAGTCATCAAACCTGACACCTCTAACAGATACGTCAGGCGTAAAGCTATCCATCTTGAAAGGCCCGGTGCCGACTGCGTGCGTTGTCATCCAGTCCTGGCCGTTTTTATCGTAAGCGGCCTTTGAAACGACAAGCGTGCTTGCTAATCCATCGTATAAGGTGTTCACGAAATTTGTCAGATTGAGCCGAACCGTGTAGTCGTCTATTATGTCTGCTGATGAAATATTTGCATAAGCAGCAACAGTTTTCGCCTTAATGAATACATCAATGTTAAATTTGCACGCAGCGGCATTCCAATCTGAACCATCATGGAACTTGACGCCTTTCCGGAGAGTTAGGGTGAGCGATTTCATATCCGAGGAAAGTTGCCATTGCGTGGCTAAGTTCGCTTTGATATTGCCTTGAGCATCTTCTTTAAGGATGGGATCAAAAAAGACTGTTTGGAAAGGACCGGCAATGCCGAACATTGTGTCCCCAGGCCAGCCGACATTGTGAGGGCCGATTGCATCAGCCAACTTCAAGGTGCCGCCAGACTTTGGTGTCCCTGCATTAGTTGTTGAAGTCGTAGCCGAAGTGGTGGTTGATGAAGTACATGCAGTAAGGCCAGTTAAACAAATCAAGATCAACGCCAGAATTACCCCGAACAACTGTTTTTTCACTATTCTCTCCTCTTTTTTATATTTAAAAAATCAAATTGAAGTTAACACTTCAAAACCCCATGCAGCCCAAGCAGAGGCCGCTTGCCTCCTTTTCAAAACCTATTATAGTACCATTTTCTCTAAACATCAATCATTTATTAATATTATTACCATTATGCCCTATCAGGCGTTCCCCGTTCACTCCGTTAGGCTAAAGTCTAACTCCATTCCCTGGTTTCAGTTCAATACAATAACATTCGTAAATAGAAAGTCGCGACTGCTTTTCTTGAACCTGATGGTCGGGGCGGGCAGATTCGAACTGCCGACCTTCTGAACCCCATGTAGCCCGTGTAAAAGGCGGAGGCCGCTTGCCTCCTTTTCAGTTTAATAATAATGCTTGTTTACGTGAATTTCAATAGAGCCGCATTTACCATTGCTCAAACATAGGGAAGAACTGAACACCATAGGAAGCTACATGTGCTCATTAGTGCAGAAATCCGTGGGCATAAATTGGCTGGCCAGACACTCTTACTCGCGTGATTTCATGGTGGTAGTGACCTGCGCTTTAGACTGAACGGCTAATAGCACACTCTGAGCATGTGTAAATTCACACTAAATGGCGTCATACTAGTACAAGATCCTAAGTCTTGCTCGT
>PLLL01000089.1 GCA_003141235.1 Dehalococcoidia bacterium | reverse complement strand
AACATTTTTCAACTATTATGCCCATTGCGAGTCCCGACTTGTCGGGACGTGGCAATCTTAATGATATACTAGTAAAATCTTAGAGATTTCACGTCGCTCTCACCTTAAAAAGACATCATTAAGGAAATAGCACACTCATCGCAATGACAATTTATATTGCTCAACATTTAATGGTCTTCAAAGCTAATAATTGAATAAGCCGCCGCAATTAGTGTAAATTAATATAGTATTCATTTAAGAGATAGACAAGGACACAACATGAAAATCCAGAGATGTAAAGGTATGCGCGACCTTTCGCCGGCGGAAATGACCGCATTCCGGCTCGTCGAGGGGATATGCCGGGACTGCTTTATAAAATGGGGCTACCGGGAAGTTAGGACGCCCACTATCGAATACCTGCACCTTTTTACCTCGGCGGGGACATTGACACCTGGTATGCTGGGTAAGGTCTACTCCTTCCTCGACTGGGACGGCTGGAGCGGCGAGAGGGTGGTGCTGCGGCCTGACGGCACTATACCGGTCGCCCGCCTCTATACCGAGAGCGTTAAAAGCGGTCTGGCCAGGCTTTTTTATGCCGCGAACATCTTTATCTTTGAAGAGACAGGTGAAAAAACCAGGGAAAGATGGCAGTGTGGGGCCGAGCTTATCGGGGCGGGGTCGGCTATGGCTGACGCCGAGCTGGTGGCCCTTTCTTTAGAGATATTAAACAAGCTGGGATTGAAAAACGTCGAGTTAAGGCTATCTCACGCCGGTTTAATTAAAGCGCTGCTGGAAAAGCTCGGCCTGAGTCTGGAGGAACAGCACCAAATGCTCGACCGGATTCTCGATGGCGATGCGGAAGCGCTGGCTAAAATCAGTAGGGAATCGCCCGATGCCGCTAACATCCTGCGCCCGCTGTTAAGTCTCAACGGGCAATCGTCCGGTTTCCTACGTAACCAGAAAGCAATCCTGACCCGGAGTATGCCGGAAATCAGTTCGCCCCTGGATGATTTTCTTAAGACCGTGGCGCTTTTGGATGAGCTGGGTGTTAAATACAAGATAAATATTGCTTCCGGGGCTGGCTTTGAATACTATACCGGCCTGATATTCCAGATGTATATCGGGAAAGAGAAGGTAGGCGGAGGCGGCCGGTACGACGCCCTTATCCCGTCTATGGGGGGAGGGGATGTGCCCGCCTCCGGCTTTGCCCTTTATCTTGACAGTCTGATGAATATCATCAAACCGGAGTCTATTGCTCCTGCTGCGGTGGAGAGGATTCTGGTGCGTCCGCTATCGGTTGACGCGATGAAAGAAAGCTTTAAAACGGCTGACAGCTTACGGAATGCCGGATACATCGCTGAGCTTGACCTGGACGGCCAAAAACCAGGTACAAGGTGGATTATCGAAGTGCGGGGCAAAGCGCCCCTATATACGCTGAAAAACCTGGTAAATAATAAGGAATTTAAAGCAGCCTCTATTGATGAGGTATTGGTGATAATAAATGCCGCTAAAAATAGCCTTACCTAAAGGTCGCCTGTTAAGAAAGACTGCGTCCATTCTCCAGAAAGCCGAGTGGGGTCTCGACGAGTATCACTCTAAAATCGGCTTCTATCGTCCTGTGTCGCAGAAATTCCCTGACCTGCGTATCAGGGTGTTTCATGAAAAGGATATCCCCATCCAGATAGCTATGGGCAACTACGACCTGGGAATTTGCGGCCTGGACTGGATAGAAGAGCTGCTGGTCAAATACCCCAGCAGCGACCTGATTAAAGTTAAAGACCTGCGTTATGGTGAAGGCGCGCTGTATATGGCGGCAGCCGCCGCACCGGAAGGTTTTAAAAAGAATAATGGCTTCCTGGTACGCATCGCCACTGAATATCCGAACCTGGCGGAAGCCTACGCGCTGAAGAACCGTCTGGGTCGCTTTGCCGTGTTTCCTGTATTGGGTGCGGCTGAAGCTTACCCGCCGGAAAACGCCGATATGGTGCTGCTTTCGACACAGAGCATAAATGAACTGGCGGCCTGCGGGCTGTTATCCGCCGGTAAAGTCCTTAACTTCGGCGCTTTTCTCATCGCTAACAGGAATAGCTGGGAAACCAAGCCTCTTGATAAAATAGTAACATCCATCTGCGATGCCGTGCCTGAAGCCGAAGCAAAAGTTCAGGGTGAGGATAAAACTGAAACACAGGGAGTAAAGGCTGTTTACTCAGGCCGTAGAATATCAGGTGATACGGTCAGGCTCGCTTTGCCCGATGGACATCAGCAGGAGCAGGTTGTTAAGCTCTTGCACGAGGCAGGCATTGAGATGGTTGATTATCCTTCGGAGACGGGCAACCGCCGCCCTGGAATCAAGATCGAAGGAGTGACCGTTAAAGTTATCCGGCCGCAAGATATGCCGTTACAGGTAGCCAATGGCAACTTCGACCTGGGCATTACTGGCCGGGATTGGCTGACCGACCATCTTGCCCAGTTTCCATCCAGTCCGGTAGAATGTCTATTAGACCTTAAGTCACGTAAAGTGAGGCTGGTGGCGGTGGTGAGCCGGGAGCTCGCTGTAGAAAACGCCGGTGAATTAAGGCAATTTATCGCGGCCAGGGAAGAGCCGATTCGTATCGCCTCCGAATACGTGAATATCGCGGATAAATACGCGCGTGATAACCACCTTGGTCACTACCGCGTGATTCCCACCTGGGGAGCGACGGAGGCCTTTTTACCGGAAGATGCCGATATGATTATAGAAAACACGGAGACGGGCCGGACGATAGCCCGTCATAACCTCAAGATAATCGATACGCTTTTTGAATCGACGGGCTGCCTTATCGGCCATGTCCGTGCAGTTACCGATCCTATAAAAACTAAACGAATCAAAGAAATTATCAAGAAACTGCGGTCGGCGGTGGAGGTTGGTTAAATGAAAATCATCGAAGGTTTTAATCAGGCCAAAGCAGCGTTATCGCGGCAGGCACTACAAGGCGCTCCGGCTATTGACGAAAGAGAGCAAACTGTCCGGCAAATCGTTAATGACGTACGCCGGAGGGGCGATGCCGCTGTACATGAATACACGGAAAAGTTCGACGGCGTTAAGCTGACTTCGCTGGAAGTTGATAAGGCGCAGATTGACCGCGCATATCAAGAGGTAGATAAAGAGCTTCTGGCCGCGCTGAAACTGGCGGCGGAGCGCATCACCGCCTACCACATGGAGCAGAAGAAGGCGCTCCTGCGCGATAGTAAAAATAAAAATCTCGGCTGGCTGGTACGCCCGCTGGAGAGAGTTGGTGTGTACGCACCGGGCTTTCAAGCTCCTCTCCCATCTACCGTATTGATGACGGCTCTACCTGCTAAAGTGGCTGGAGTCAAAGAGATTATCCTGGTGACGCCGCCCGGCAAGCAGGGGAGTGTATCGCCGATAACACTGGCGGCGGCGGCCGTCGCCGGCATCGACCGTGTTTTCTCAATCGGCGGCGCCCAGGCGGTGGCCGCGCTGGCTTACGGCACTGAGTCCGTGCCCAGGGTGGATAAGGTTTGCGGACCGGGTAACATTTACGTTACCCTGGCCAAAAAGATGGTTTTTGGAGATGTGGGCATAGATGGACTTTACGGGCCCAGCGAGGTGGTTATCATCGCTGACAATACTGCTAATCCGGCTTATTGCGCCGCCGACCTGCTGGCCCAGGCCGAGCACGGTTCCGGGGCTTCGGCTATAATGATAACAACTTGGCGGGAGATGGCGGAAAAAGTGAACCGCGAAATTGAAAATCAGTTACAGAACCTATCGCGCCGCTCTATTGTCGCTGAAGGTCTGGAGAAAAAAGGCTTCATAGCCATCGTAGATACTATAGAGCAGGCTATTGATTTAGCAAACGATTACGCGCCGGAGCACCTGTGTCTGGTCGTGGCTAACGCTTCGTCTTATATCGATAAAGTTAAAAACGCCGGATGTCTGTTCATCGGGGAAAACTCTTTAGAGGCGCTCGTTGATTACGTAGCCGGGCCCAGCCATGTACTGCCCACTGAAGGCACGGCGCGGTTTGGCTCGGGTCTGAATATTCTGGATTTTGTGAAGCTTATCAATGTGGTAAACATGGATAAAAAAGATATCCGGCAACTCGGCGGGGCAACCTCGATTATCGCCCTCGCCGAGGGGCTGGATGCTCATGCCCAAGCCGTGGCCAAACGTATCGAAAACATGAGCAAGGGAGGCAGTTAAGTGGTTGATTCAGAAGGAATTAAAAAATATATTCGTCCCCATTTGATGGGGTTTTCGGGCTATAGCGCCAGCACCTCGCCGGACACGCTGGAGGGGAAAATAGACGTACCCATTGCAAGCGTTATCAAGATGAACGCTAATGAGAACCCCTATGGCTGTTCACCTAAAGTCTTAAAAGCGCTGGCCCAATGTAAGCACTTCAATATCTACCCCGATGATGGTCAGCAGGAACTGCGTAAGCTGTTGGCTAAATATGCTGGCGTCCCAGCGGAACGTATCGTCGCAGGGCATGGCAGCAACAGCCTGATTGACCTTATCGTGCGTCTGTTCGTCGGGCCGGATGACGAAGTGGTAAACTGCGTGCCAACTTTCGATATCTACCGTTTCAGCACGGAGATATGCGGCGGCGCTTTAGTAAATATTAACCGTGAGGCTGATTTCTCCATCGACATCAAAAAGGTAAAAGCGGCCGTCAGCCCTAAGACCAGGCTGATATTCCTGGCTACTCCTAACAACCCCACCGGTAATATTATCCCCCGGCAGGACATCCTGGAAATAATCTCTACTGGTGTTCCCGTGGTGGTAGACGAGGCTTATTACGAGTTCAGCGGGGAAACAATGATGCCTGCAACTGCACAATATAATAACCTGATTGTGCTGCGCTCTTTCAGTAAATGGGCTGGTCTGGCTGGTCTCCGCGTTGGCTACGGTGTTTTCCCTCCCGGTATTTCAGAATATCTTATGGCGATTAAAATCCCTCATAATGTCAGCGTAGCCGCCGAGATAGCTGTTAAGGAATCTCTGGCGGATGTTAAATATTTACACGATAAAGTTGAAGCTGTCATTAAAGAGCGGGCAAGGCTCTATGATGAACTTAAAAAATTAACATGTCTTAAACCGTATCCCTCACGGGCTAATTTTATTTATTGCCAGGTGCTTCAAGGCAGCGCTAATGAGCTCTATCAAAAGCTGCAGCGTAAAGGTATCCTCGTGCGATATTTTGATAATCCTCTCTTAAATAACGGCATCCGTATCAGCGTCGGTAAACCTGAGCATACCGATGCGTTGATCAAGGCACTGCACGAATTAGAATAACAGGAATATCCTCCATCTAATACATTCCTTGTCTTTTCACTTCAGTCACTATACACTTACAGACTTAACAGGGGTGTTACTAATATATCAATACAATATGATACACTATTGACAAATTGTGAATACATGTTATAATTACTAACAGGTAAGTGAATTCTGGCAAATTATATCTTAAAGGACTATATATGGAATCGACAGATTTACTACTGGCTAAAATAGTGCAATTACAGCAAAAAAGCGGCTTGTCTGACCAGCAAATGGCTAAGAGAATAGGGTGCAGCCGGCCGCTTTACCAACGCACACGCACCGGCAGGATACCCCTCGGAGGCAGATTTCTTAAAGGCGCCATGAAATTACTGACGGCAGAAGTAACTATCGGGAGAAAATCAGTATTAAAGCGCGGGACAAAAGAAACAAGCGTCAGCCTGGAACTGGATATCGACGGCAGCGGTAAATACGACATCTCTACCGGTATCAGCATTTTTGACCATTTTCTAGAGCAACTATCCAAGCATGGTTTATTTGACATAAAGTTGCGAGCTTCCGGTGATGACCAGCACCACATCGTAGAAGATATCGGCATTTCACTGGGTAAGGCTTTCGGTGAGGCCCTGGGTGAAAAAAAGGGTATCGTCCGTATGGCAAATGTGGCTGTGCCGATGGATGAAACCCTGGTAACTGTAGCTATAGACATCGGCGGGCGGGGATATGCGGTTCTGAACCTGCCGTTTACAGGGAACGACATGCCCGGTTTTTCTGTTGATATGGTCCGCCATTTCCTCGAATCCTTCGCTATCGAGGCCCGGATAAACCTGCATGCATCGATAGTTTACGGCACTAATGATCATCACAAGGCGGAGGCACTTTTTAAAGCGTTAGGGCGGGCGCTGGACGCTGCCACCAGGATTGACCAGAGAATTAGCGGCGAATTGCCCAGCACCAAGGGAATGCTGTAAAAGTAAATACTATTCCAGCATCGCCAGCTTGCGACCGGTCAGCTTTTCATACGCCATGATGTACCTCTTGGAGGTAGCTTCAATGACATCCGGGGGCAGATCCGGGGCGGGGGGTTCTTTATTCCAGCCGGCGGCCACCAGCCAATCGCGCACGGGCTGCTTATCGAAGCTGGGCTGTGATTGTCCCACCTTATACTGGCTGGCATCCCAGAAACGCGATGAGTCCGGTGTTAAGGCTTCGTCAATCAGAATCAGCCGGCCATTATCGATGCCGAACTCGAACTTGGTATCAGCGATAATAATACCTTTGCTCAGGGCATAATCTCTGGCAGATTCATAGAGGGCTATACTTTTCTCTTGCAGTTCTTCTGAAACCCGGAGGCCGATAAGCTTAACGATTTCCGCCTTTGTCATCGGCTCGTCATGGCCGGAATCCGATTTTGTTGTCGGCGTAAAGAGCGTCCTCTCCNNCCTCTCCAGTTTCTGGCTTTCCCGAAGACCGGCATCCATCTTATTACCGGAGATAGTACCGCTCACTTTATATTCCGCCCAGGCAGAACCCGCGAGGTAACCCCGCACCACGCATTCCACCGGTATGCGCTTTACCTTTTTGACGACCATGGAACGGCCCCGGAGGAAAGATGGATAAAGAAAACGACTCTCTTTAGGGACATATGAATCCAGGCTGTGGACGTCATCAAGTGCCTCGGTCATATGGTTCGGGACTATATCCGAGGTACGCCGGAACCAGAAAGCAGATAAACGGCTCAGCACATGTCCCTTCTGCGGAATACCGGAAGGAAGCACCGCGTCGAAAGCAGAGATACGGTCTGTTGCCACGATGAGCAGGTGACTGCCGAGATTATAAGTGTCTCGTACTTTACCGCGGATAAAGACGGTTAGCGGCAGGTCGGTTTGCATTAACACAGGATGTTTGTTACTGTCCATTTCTTGCACCTTTCTAATAGGCAGGCCTGGTATTTATTCGTTCTCCGAACCAGATACTTAAGCTTCAGGGATAGTCCCTTGCCATTGTGACTTGGTCAGACCCAGTCTTATGAAAATATCATCAACATGCTGCATGTAGTGTTGATAATCGAAGAGCGCTTCCAATTCCTGCGCGGTTAGAGTTTTAGAAACTGCAGTATCGGCTTTAAGAAGGGACAGGAAACTACGATTGCTTTTCCAGGTCTTCATGGCATTCTTCTGGACTATCTCATAGGCTTCCTGGCGTTTAAGCCCTTTATCTATCATGGCAAGCATGACCCTCTGCGAGAAGATAAGCCCCCGTGTAATCTCCAGATTCTTTTTCATCCGGTGCGGATAGACCTGCAGCCTCCTCATCACCGAGGTAAAAAGGGTCAGGATATAGTCCAGCGTCATACAGGCATCGGGGAGAATGATGCGCTCGTTAGATGAGTGACTTATATCACGCTCGTGCCATAGAGCGATATTTTCCAATGATGTGAGAGCAAAACCTCTTGTCAGCCGCGCCAGCCCGCAAACCCTTTCTGTAAGCTCAGGATTACGTTTGTGCGGCATCGATGATGAGCCGGTCGAAACGAACCCGCCGCCAAAAGGCTCTTCGACCTCACGAACCTCGGTCTTCTGGAGACTCCTGATTTCCGTGGCGAATTTCTCCAATGAGCCGGCCATGATGGCCAGGGTGGTAACGAACTGGGCATGCCGGTCGCGCTGAAGCACCTGGTTGGATATAGGCGCGGCATCAATTCCCAGCTTACGGCAGGCTTTCTGCTCGATCTCGGGAGGCACCGTCGCATAGGTTCCCACCGCCCCGGAAATCTTGCCCACGGAAATAATCTTTTTGGCCTCGGTAAGCCGGTGGAGGTTGCGCCTCATTTCCTCAACCCATAGCGCCAGCTTCAGCCCGAAGGTAGTCGGCTCGGCATGAACGCCGTGGGTGCGGCCTATCATCGTCGTATATTTATGCTCTATCGCCCTCTGGGCGAGGACGGCCGTAAGCTCTTTGACATCCTGAATAATAATATCGGAAGCTTCGACAAGCTGCAGGCTGGTGGCCGTATCCATCACATCGGATGAGGTAAGGCCAAGGTGTATGAAACGCGACTCATCACCAAGGCTTTCAGCTACCGAGCCGAGGAAAGCGGTCATGTCATGACGGGTCTCCTGGAGGATTTCATCCATGCGTTTCAGATTGCACTTGGCCAGCTTTATCTTGGTCATGGCATTCCGCGGGATAACGCCCCGCTCGGCCCAGGCGTCACAGACGGCTATCTCGATATCAAGCCATTTGGTGAATTTATTCTCGTCCGACCACACTCGTTTCATCTCGGGCCGGGAATACCGCTCTATCATTTTGCTCCTTTAATCAAAGTAACAAATATCAACTGTCAAGTAGCAAATCCCCTTTTCCCCTTGCAAGTTGTTACTTGCTACTTGATACTTTCCTTTTTTATGCCTGAAGTTCGCGACGGTATCTTTCGTAGGCTTCTCTTATTTTATCATGTTTTAACCCCAGAATCTCGGCGGCGAAATAGGCGGCGTTCTTGACTCCGGCGCTGCCGATGGCCATACAGGCGACCGGTATGCCGCCGGGCATCTGAACGATGGAATAAAGCGCATCCGCGCCTTTAAGCTCGCTGCCTGCAAGAGGCACTCCTATCACCGGCAGGGTAGTCCAACTGGCCAGGACGCCGGGTAGATGGGCAGCCATGCCCGCCGCCGCAATGATGACCTCTATGCCCCGTTCCCGTGCGGATGACGCGTATTGCCGGGCTTTTTCCGGGTTGCGGTGGGCGGAAATGATATTTACCTCATGTTCGATACCGAGCTGATTTAAAATATCCAGCGCCGGTTGGAGTGTTTCGGCATCCGATTTCGAGCCCATAATCACACCGACTAAGGGAGACATATTATCCTCCACGTAAAGTATCAACTATCAAATATCAAGTAACAAGGAAACTTCAAATTCTGCGCTACTTGTTACTTGACACTTGTTACTTAAATAAGGCTATATCCTTCCGGTAATAGCAGCCTTCAAAGTGTATCCGGGTAATATTTTTATAGACCTTTTCCCGGGCTTCGGCTAAGTCTTTACCCATCGCAACGACGGTTAAAATGCGTCCTCCGTTAGTCAATACTTCTCCGTTTTTACCCAACTTTGTCCCGGCATGGAAGATTAAAATATCTTTATCGACATCATCCAGGCCGCTGATGGGGAAACCCGTTTTATAGCTGCCGGGGTAACCGCCGGACGCCATGGCCACGCCGACGCAGGCTTCGTCCCGCCACTCGAATTTTATTTTGTCCAATCTATTATCCACTACTGCCAGCATGATGTCCAGCAGGTCGGTCTTAAGCTTGGGGAGGACAACCTGCGTTTCCGGGTCGCCGAGGCGGGCATTAAACTCAATGACTTTCGGCACGTTGTTAGGCATAATCATCAGACCGCCGTACAGTGTGCCCTTATATAGTCTGCCTTCATCCGCCAGCGCCATGATGGTCGGCTCCATGATAGTCTTCATGATAATATTGCCCAGCGTTGAATTGAAAAACGGCGGCGGAGTGTAGCTGCCCATGCCGCCGGTGTTTGGCCCTTTATTACCGTCAAAGATACGCTTATAATCGCAGGCAGGCACGGTAGGTATAACAGTTTTGCCATCAGTAAAGACGAAGAAGCTCATCTCCCGGCCGGCTAGATACTCTTCGATAACGACACGGTCGCCCGCCGCCCCGAAGGATTTTCCCTGCATCATGCCGGTAAGGGCTTGCCGGGCTTCATCGATTGATTCGGCGATGATGACGCCTTTTCCCGCCGCCAGGCCATCGGCTTTGATAACGACGGGCGGTTTTTGCTTCTGTATATGTTCAATGGCTTTCTTATAATCGGTAAAGGCGGCGCTCCGGGCGCAGGGGATACCGTGACGCTGTATGAGGTCTTTGGAGAAAACTTTGCTCCATTCTATCTCAGCGGCAGCTTTGGAAGGGCCAAAGACAGGCATACCGGCCGCCTGAAAACGGTCAACGACGCCAACTGCCAGAGGCGCCTCCGGCCCGACGACGGTAAGATCGATTTTCAACTCTTTGGCCGCTTTCAGCAAAGCCTCTATATCCGTATCCTTGATATCAAGACAATGCGCTATCTTTGCCATACCGGCATTGCCGGGGGCGGCGTAAAGCTCTTTAACTTTAGGGCTCTGGGACAACTTCCAGGTAATCGTATGTTCCCTGGCCCCGCTGCCGATGACTAATATATTCAAGGTTCAACCTCCTTAAATATTCACCAGTGAATATTAACATTTTTTACTAATAATGACGAGCTTTCCGATTCCAGCCAGTGCCCCATCTATTTATCTAAGCTACTCCTTAATTAGGAACCGTCGTTGTGCCTGGATTTTCAGCACGATAAAACATAAAATAGGCTACCCTGACATTTTTCAGATCGCCGATATAGGTCAATGTTAAAGTCCAGGATGGGAAGTACACTTCCCCATCTATCCCTGGAACGCTGTGCAGACCGCCCCCTGTATCAAATCCGGTGGTTGATTCACCTTCTTTCGGCATACCCCTTGGGGAAAAGAAATAGGTTGCCCCTCCGGTAGGGTCTTGAATCCGCCCCTCCAGTATTTTTTGCGCTAATAAAAGGATTTCCGAAGTAGGCTGCTGGTCATGGGCATATTGCCCCGGCGCGTTAACTATATCTTTTATCGTGCGTCCGAAAACGCCGCTGTAAAGCCTGTTTATAACCGTCCATCCCACGGCAGCTCTTTCCTCATCGGTGCATCTAACCAATTTTCCCTTCTCCAGGGTACTGCCGGCCTCGGATACAATTACCGCAGCGAGCCATTTAACGTTTTCAGTTATCGGCATTTTTGGCGTTTCTTGAGGTGTGAGTGTTGGAGCGGCTGAAATTGTTGGGACTGGAGTTGACGTCGGTGCCGGTGTAGTCACCGGTATTGAATTACAGGCCGTGAAAAGAGAGGCAATAATAAGTAAAGAAAGAAGAACAATACATATCTTACCGGCGGTGACCAAATTATTATTGATTAACCCCCTTTGACACATCTTCTCGGAACTCTTTGCTTTTCACCGTAAGAACGATAGTACCGACAGCGCCAACCAGAAATCCTAGCGGGCATACCAGCGTTGCGAGAATAAAAAATACCGGCTCTTCGATATCAAACAGGCCGCTAATCAGATTGTGCAAGACAGTAAAAACAGGCAGCCCTGCGGCGGAAGCCCCGGTTAATAGTAAAAACTTTTTTAATTTTCCCCCGATTTTTATCTTTATTGTCAGTACTATTAATGCCACACTCAGTAGAAAGAAGACAGCTATGCCGGGAAGAAAGATTAAACCTAAAGGTAAACTATCAGCGAGCGGGATACGAGCGAAAATAGCACAGATGATGATAATGAAAACCGCTACCGTTGCCCAGAATATTGACTGAATTAATTTATTGTTCACTTCCGTTTAAATCCCTGTTCATTCCGTCATTGCACGTCCCGATTTTATCGGGACGTGGCAATCTCAATCATCGATTTTACTTTAAGTTAGAGATTGCCACGTCACGGAGTTTACACTGAGCGAAGCGAATGTGTTCCTCGTAATGACTATACTGAAGACAGGGTTCCGCATCTCTAGAACTCACCCCTTTATTTCACTCATTGTTTTGCCCTCAAATTCTGCAAACAAGTATTGGCGTGGCTTTCCAGAACCATGCATATCTTGCAGACTGCCTGCCAATCGATGAAGTGTGTGGCAAATTCAATTCCTGCAAAACCTTGTTCCTTTGAGTATCCAACCTTAGTATTCCCACGAACGATTTCGGAAAATCCGAGGTTGAAGCGGTCGACTGCATAACCAAGTGATTCCTTTACCAAATTAGGGTCTTGTCCGGGAGGTAGATAATCACAGTACCAGATGTACCATATCTTATCCTGCCGGCCAGATAATAACCGAGGCAATTGCTCCGCATTTTCCGCGACGACGTAAGTCCGGAGTAACTCGGCATCCTCCGGGCGAGTTTGCCATTGGGTTTGGTGCCACCATCTGGCTTTAGGGCCAAAAAGAACCGTTGTTTCCAGGATTTCGTTTACAGCTATGTATTGTCCCCGAATCGCTTCTTCTGTTGATTTTATAGGAACCTTGATAGCTCGATTGCATGATGGACAGGGTACAAAATGCCCGGAGAGTCTTCCATCGTGTATGTAGAGTATTGCACCGCATGGGCACTTAAATGTCACCGGGGAAGGACTGTTTATCATTTCCCCCCTTTAATATTACTCCCACTCAATGGTAGAAGGGGGCTTGGAGGTAATATCGTAAACGACGCGGTTGACGCCGGACACCTCGTTAACGATGCGGTTGGAAATACGCGCCAGCAGGTCATAAGGCAAGCGCGCCCAGTCGGCGGTCATGGCGTCATCGCTGGTGACAGCGCGCACCGCTACCATATAGCCATAGGTGCGGAAATCACCCATCACTCCCACCGACCTTACCTCAGTGAGGACGCAGAAGCTCTGCCATAGCTGGCGGTAATATTTAGCTTTTTTAATCTCGTTCATCAGCACATAGTCGGCGCCGCGCAATATTACCAGCTTATCGCGTGTTACTTCGCCGATGCAGCGGATGGCCAGGCCGGGGCCGGGGAAGGGCTGCCGCCAGACCATGTCCTCGGTGAGTCCCAGCTGCTTGCCGACAAGTCTAACTTCATCTTTGAACAGAAAGCGGAGGGGTTCGAGCAGTTTTAAAGTCATGCGCGCGGGCAGGCCGCCGACGTTATGGTGCGACTTTATCTTGGCTGAGGCCGTGCTGACAGAAGAAACGCTCTCGATGACATCGGGGTACACTGTGCCCTGCGCCAGGAAGTCCACCTTACCGATTTTTTTTGCTTCCTCTTCAAAAATGTGGATAAACTCCTCGCCGATAATCTTACGCTTCTGTTCCGGGTCGATAACGCCCTTTAGGCGGTCGAGGAACCTGTCGGTGGCATCGATATAGATAATACTCATCCCCATGTTACTCTTGAAAGCCTTGAGCGTCCTTTCGGCCTCTTCGGTGCGGAGCAGGCCGTTATTGACGAAGATACAGGTTAGCTGGTCGCCGATAGCGCGGTGGATAAGCGTGGCGACTACCGACGAGTCAACCCCTCCCGATAACGCGCTGATAACTTTCCCGTCGCCAACCTGCTCTTTAATACGCTCCATGCTGTCGTTAACAAAGCTGCCCATCGTCCAGTTGCCCTTGCAGCCGCAGACCTTATAGACGAAGTTATGCAGCATCGTCTTACCTTCCGGTGTATGGGCAACCTCCGGGTGGAACTGCAAACCATACATCCCTTTTCCATTTCCGATTACAGCATATGGCGAGTTCTCCGTCTGGGCAAGGGCGGTAAAGCCCTGGGGCATTTGCTCGATTTTATCGCCGTGGCTCATCCAGACTGTCGTCGATTCCGTCAGTCCCTCGAACAATGGTGAATCCTGTTGACTGATATGTAAGACGGCGTGCCCGTACTCGCGTTTGGTTCCCGGCGCTACCTTTCCGCCAAGCTGCTTGGTGATGGCCTGCATCCCGTAGCAGATACCCAGCACCGGCAGACCGCTTTCATAGACATAGGCAGGGGCCAGGGGAGCGCCCGCTTCATAAACGCTGGAGGGGCCGCCGGAGAGGATAAATCCTTTTGGATTGAGAGGAGCGACCTTTTCCCACGGGGTATCGTGGGGCACAAGTTCGCAATAGACATGGCTCTCGCGCACACGTCGGGCGATGAGCAGATTATATTGGGAGCCAAAGTCCAGAACAATGATTGCTTCGCGTTCCGCGCCGGATACCGCGGTCTCGGCCGACGCAGGCTGCTGCCCGCCGATTTCCTTGGCAATTTCGAGATAGGTCGACACCTCAATGTCGTCAGTGGTGGCTACGCGGTGGCTTTCGTCCTGGGGGGTTAAAGAATTTTCATTTACCATGTATAACTTTACCATTATACATTATTATCGTCAAGCCAGGGCACGTTCATTCATTTGATAATTTTTTCGTTTCTGCCAGCAGGTCAACAATTCTCGGTACAATGTATTCAGTAGCGTGGGGTGGGGCATTACAGCATGTCTTAACGATGAGCTTGCCATCGCAGGCTTCTTTGGAAGTTTGTATAATAATCTCCGCCAGTTCTGGATACGCTTTCGAAGTTAAAGCCTGGGTGCCGTAGCTGTCCTGATGAGTATCCATACCGCAAATCCAGAAGAGCAGGTCCGGTTTAAAGGCTTTAACTCTTTCGGGAACTTCTCTCCGGACAATTTCTATTTCCTGCTTGTCAGCAGTGCCGTGCGGAAAACAGAATTTAGTCTGACTTAACTGTTTACTGGTATAATCATCGTCCCACCAGCTGCCGCCGCCGCACAAACAGATATGTAAAACATTTTCGTCATGCTGGAAAATGTCCCTGACGCCATCGGCATGATGTGTATCGGTATCCACGATAGCAAATCTCTTTGCCCCTAATGTCTCCCTGGCATGAGGGATCGCCAGTCCGGTGACGCTAAAGTAGCAGCCGCCCCAGGCGCTGTCAGCATGGGCATGATGGCCGCCCACACCGGCAATGACGAAAGCATTATCCAGTTCTCCTTTTAAAACCTTTTCCGTAGCTTCCAGCATGCCGCCGATGGAATAAAGCGATACGTTCCACCACTCCGAATTTTTGACCTCATCGATCCATTTCTGGGTATGGATACGGGCAATTTCTTTTTCCAGCGCCTTCCGGGATTCATACCATTTCACGTTCGGTTCTTTAAACGGCCCTTCCTTTTTTATCGCCACAAAACCTGCTTCAACACCCATCGCCAGGCTGGAATAGGCCTCTTTGCCGCACACATCATGATAAAACACGCCGGTCTTTTTCATATAAAACCCCTTTATGAATTAATCTATTTATATTTTATGCCCGTAGCTTGATCCCCTTCAAGTTTTTTATTGAGGCTGTACTATAGAAAATGTTATATTTATATTAACCTGTATGTATAAATATACCTTTCTAAGCAACAGTCCTTCAGCCACCCTGGCCCTCGGCAAAAGGATAGGGGAGCGCCTTCAGCCGGGGAGCCTTATTGCGTTGACGGGCGAACTCGGCTGCGGTAAAACGCTGCTGACGAGGGGCATTTGCGCCAGTCTCGGCGTCCCGCTAAGGCAGGTCAACAGCCCCACCTTTGTCCTGGTGAATGAATACCGCGGACGCATGCCGATTTTTCACATGGACATGTACCAGCTCGGCGCGGCCTTCGATGCTGTAGAGTTTGGTTTTTTTGACTACCTGGCCCGCGCTGAGGCCGGCGTGATGATTATCGAGTGGGCGGAAAAGATATCCGCTGTCCTGCCGGATGATTGCTTAAATATTAAATTCGATATTCTTTCCGCCCGAAAGCGGCGGCTGGAGTTCACAACCTCAGGGAATAAATTCAGTGACTTACTAAAGGAGCTATCTCAATCATGATTGTTCTCGGTATNNGTATGGCGACCGAGTCCTGGCGGATGCCTCTTTTCCCGCCAGGACAGATTCACTGGAACAGATTGTCGACAATATCGATAACGTGCTTAAGGGCGTCGGGCTTACCCTCAATAAAGTACAGGGAATCGGGGTGGGTCTGGGGCCGGGCTCGTGGACGGGGATAAGGGTGGGGGTAACGGTAGGTAAAATGCTGGCTTACGCTTCAGAAAAACCTCTTTGCGGCGTGCCTTCGCTGGAAGCTCTGGCCTGGTCTGCTCGCGACCATTCACTCCCGGTATACGCTGTTATCAGTGTGGGCGTCGGGGACGCCGTTTACGCCGCCCGCTATAACGTAAAAAATGATGAAATGTCGAGAGTTGGAGACTACTTTATCGGCGATATTAAAGGGCTGGCGGCGCTGATTACCGAGCCCTGTGTCCTGGTAGGTACTGGAGCGGCATCCTACACAGAGAAGATTACCGGAGAATCAGGTATTAAGATAAAAGCCATCGAAGCAAATCCCGGCGGGGCGGCGGTAGCTTTTCTGGCGGCCCGGCGGCTGGCGCGGGGCGAAAGCGATGATGCTCTTTCTCTTACGCCGCTTTATTTGAAAGAATCTACGGCAAAAGTTTTCGTAAATAAATATAAGCCATAACGAAAGATATTTATGTTAGTTCTTGGCATTGAAACATCGTGTGATGAAACAGCGGCGGCGCTGGTAGATAGCGGCGCTACGATATTATCCAATATCATCGCCACGCAGTTCGATTTATTGAAGAAATACGGCGGCGTTGTGCCGGAAATTGCTGCCCGCAGACACACCGAATCAATCGGCTACGTCGTTAAAGAAGCCCTGGATAAAGCTAATAAAACCCTGAACGACGTCGATGCTGTTGCCGTCTCCTCTAAACAGGGACTCATCGGCTGCCTGATGGTCGGCGTGGCGGCGGCCAAATCGATAAGCTACGCCCGGGGAATACCGCTCATCGGTATTCATCATGTGGAAGGGCATATTTTCGCCAACCGCCTCAGCCACCCCGAACTCCCGTTTCCCCACGTTTGCCTGACCGTTTCCGGCGGACATACCATGATTTTATACGTTAACGATAACAGCACCTACGAATTGATGGGCACCACCCTGGATGATGCCGCCGGCGAGTGCTTCGACAAAATCGCCAAGTTCCTCGATATCAGCTATGCCAACCGCAATACCGGCGGCGGGCGCGTTATAGATGAGCTTTCTCATCAGGGCAACCTTAAGGCCTTTAACTTTCCCCGGCCGATGATAAGAAGTAAAAACCTTGATTTCAGCTTCAGCGGTCTGAAAACTTCCGTCATTAATATGTTTAAAGATAAAATTGTCCGCGGCGAATCTTTACCTCTACCAGATATCGCCGCCAGCTTTCAGGAAGCGATTGTAGATGTACTGGTCACCAAAACATTACACGCCGCCGAAGAGAAAGAAGTCAGGGCTATCAGCGTTACCGGAGGTGTCTCCGCTAACAGTCGGCTCCGCGCTGTATTTCAGGAAACCTGCGAGCGAAAAGGTATCGCCGTATTTTTCCCGCCGCTTTCGCTATGCACCGATAACGCCGCTATGGTAGCCGCTGCCGGCTATGCGCACTTAAAGCGTGGCGAGTTTTCCGGTTTACGCCTCGATGTTTTTCCTAACGCTCCGATAGGGGTATAATGTGACTGTGAAGATAGAAAAGGTGGACGCCGCCAACCCCGATGTAAAAATAATCGAGCATGCCGCCAAATTAATATTAAAGGGTGAGGTAATCGTTTGCCCCACCGATACCGGCTACGCCTTTTCGGTCAACGCCCTGGACAGCCGCGCTATTACAAGAGTCTTTCAACTCAAGGGCCGCGCTTTTTCCAACCCCATCCATATTGCCGTGGGCTCTATCGAGGAAGCGGATAACTATGCCCAGCTAAATGCGGCCGCCTGCTACCTCGCCAGTCATTACCTGCCCGGAGCGCTGACGCTGGTGCTCAAGAAAAAAGAGACAGTGCCTTCACTTTTAGTAGCCGGACTCAATACTGTCGGGATACGGATTCCGGATAATAAAGTCATGCTGCAACTGGTGGCAAAGGTCGGCAAGCCTCTAACGACCACCAGCGCCAATATCAGCGGCAAGCCGACCCCTTACGCTGTGGATGAAATTGTCGCGCAGCTTGGCGATAGTATCCGGAATATTGCCTTGATACTCGACCAGGGACCGCTCGCCAGACGCGACCTGTCCACTATCATCGATTTATCGGTTAGCCCGCCCCAGCTCATCCGGCAGGGGCGTCTCAGTTGGATGGATATCCGCGAAGTATTGAAACGATTACAAAACCCGGAATAAAATAGATTGTCATCCCGACGAAAGTCGGGATCCAGTTGGAGGGATAAGGTGGGGAGTGGATTCTGGCCGGAGTTTACCCCGATTTAATCGGGGCCGGAATGACAATTTAATTAAGTTCTAACAGGAGGTATTCCGTGCGCATTGCTATCGGTAGCGACCACAGGGGCTGTTCTATGAAAGACAAAGTCATCAGATTGCTGGCGGAAAAGGGGTACGCCTATAAAGATTTTGGCTGCAATAAGGAAGAAACGGTTGATTACCCGGATATTGCCGTAAAGGTAGCCGAGGCCATCGCCGGGGGTGAATTCGAACGCGGCTTTTTAATCTGCGGCACCGGTATCGGCATGTGCATCGCCGCTAACAAAGTGAATGGGATAAGGGCGGCCCAGTGCTATGACGTCTTTACCGCCAAGCGCGCCCGGATGCATAATGACGCCCAGATATGCTGTCTTTCTGCAGAGGATGCTAAAGCGCGGATTCAGGCCATCGTGAATACTTTTCTGAACACTGAATTCGAGGGTGGACGGCACATCATGCGGCTTAACAAGATAAAGGAAATAGAAGAGAATAAGTTGCATTAATTTGTGTTGTCATTGCGAGGCGTCACCCGTTATATTGCCCTTCCTTACATCCCTCTCCCTCGATGGGAGAGGGAAGACAAGGGAGAGGGTGAAATACAGCGTGGCAATCTCTATCATCGCGTTAAACCCACAGCTGGATTGATTCCAATATGACAAAATATGATACGGAATATAAACACAAGCTGATTTCTGCTGCCGAAGCCGCCGGCATGGTGAAGTCCGGCATGTGGATTGACTACGGCGCTATCTGCGGCTTTCCGTCATTGATAGATGAAAAACTGAGCGAGCGCGCCGCCGAACTTAAAGAAGTAAAAATAAGGGCGGAGCATTCCCACACTATCATCCCCCGCATCGACCCCGACCAGGAGCACTTTATTTTTAATTCGTGGTTCCTGGGCAAGGTTGATAGGGAGTATCACAAGAACGGCGCCTGCTCCTATATCCCGTTTGGGCTGGGCGAAGGCCCGCGCATGTACCGCGAATGGCTCAAAGACCAGGTTGACATAACTTTCATTGAAGTCACGCCGATGGATAAAAACGGCAACTTCAACTTCGGGGCGTCCATCACGCGGCAAAAGGCGGCCTGCGAAGTGGCGAAAACGGTCGTTTTAGAGGTCAACGAGCATATGCCCTGGGTCTTTGGCGGCCATGACGAGGTCGTTAATCTCTCTCAAGTTAACTACATCGTTGAGAATTATGAATATAAAATCCCGGAGTTTCCGGCGGCTGTCGTGACCAAAGAAGATGAGGCCATTGCCGCTTTGCTGGCAGAACAGATCGTCGACGGCGCCACAATCCAGCTTGGCGTGGGCGCTATACCAAGCGTTGTCGGTAAGCTGCTGATAAAACATAATTTTAAAGACCTCGGCATACATTCGGAGATGTTCAACGACAGCATGATGGAGCTTATCGAGGCGGGCGTGGTCACGGGCAGGAAGAAAACCCTCAATCCCGGTAGGGCGGTACATTGCTTTGCCGCCGGCTCGGAAAAGCTTTATAAGTTCATGGACAAGAACAAAGCGCTGGCCGGTTTCCCGGTGGATTATACCAACGACCCGTACACCATCGCCAAAAACGAGAAGCAGATAGCCATTAATAGTACTTTACGCATCGACCTGCGCGGGCAGGTCTGCTCGGAATCGGTCGGTACACGCCAGATAAGCGGCACCGGCGGCCAGCTTGAGTTTACGCGCGGAGCCTATATGGCGCCGGGGGGCAAGGCGTTTATCTGCCTCCACTCAACACGTGAGGGTAAAGACGGCCAACCAATATCCAATATCGTGCCCACTTTAGAACTCGGCGACATGGTTACCGTGCCTGCCTCCGATGTTTCCTATGTGGTGACAGAGTACGGCATGGTGAATCTTAAAGCCAGGAGCGTCTGGCAGCGCGCTAAAGCCCTAATTTCTATCGCCCATCCCTCCTTCCGTGATGAATTGACCACAGCCGCCTGTAAAGCCGGTTTTATAACCAAGGGGACGATGGGACTTGGATGGGAATAAACTGTCATTGCGGGCATAATAGTTG
>PLLL01000088.1 GCA_003141235.1 Dehalococcoidia bacterium | reverse complement strand
CAAGTGAATGCTTATCCCAAAGTCACCCCGTCTGGCCTCTTCGACAGGTTATCCATGGTTGTTCCTCAAGGTTCCTTACCACTGTGCGGTAGCTTTGAGGCCACAACACTTCTTGAGCATAATTATAACACGATCACGTCGCATCGTTTTTTTAGCAGGGCANNGGGGAGGGATGAAAATATAGCTCTTATGCAGGTAATAATCAAGTGGGAATGGAATAGCTTCATTCCATGCTGTTGATAAGCTTGGCAAACACGTCTACTCGTTGGATTTGTCCTTTCTCTGCGGCATCCTGTTTCTGCTTTTGAAGAATAGGCAGGAATTCGACTGTAGTTGAAAAGCAGGGACAGGACTCACAGATGGTCTCGTATTCGCAAGGGACACCGTCCGGCCGGGTGCAATAGCCGTTGCCAAGCATGCGCCAGTGATCCTGCCGCAGCCGGCGCATCTGAGTTCCTTCGACCAGCGTAGGTTTACGGTTTAACAGGTCCACCCGGTTACAAAGCTCCTCCAGATGCTCGCTTACCTGGGAGTATTCTTGCTGTACGGTCCGGTTGCCGATCCTGGCATAAACCATAGTCATGGACAGAGAGCGATGCCCCAGAAGAGCAGCGATACTTTCCAGGGGCATTCCCCGGTTAATAGCCAGGGTAGCGAGGGTGTGTCGAAGCCGGTGCGGTGAAATATGTTCCTTGATGCCGGCGGCCTTCCCGATACGTTCCACGGCAAGGGCTACTTTGCCTCTCCCAAGGCGATGTCCATGCGAGGCAAACAGGAAATCATAAGGCTTCTTGGGCGGGCTTTGTTCGATCCATTCGTCCAAGAGGGCTTTTACCTCGGGGTGAAGCGGGATATATCTATCGTTATGCATCTTACCCAGGGGCACACGGAGCCAGTGGTTCTCGCCGATCTGGACTACGCAGTCGGCGGTAAGGTCAAGGAATTCGCCCTGGCGCATTCCAGTTAGAATAAGAGTAATGCAGCACAGCCTGGTAAACAGGTCAGGATTAGCTCTTGCCGCCTGTAGAAATTTCGCCGCGGCTATCTCATCCAGAAATTTCGGAGAGGGTCTATCAATGATAGGGAAGTCCCCGGGAAATACCAGTACCCGCGTGGGAGCCTCCGGCCACTGCCACTCAGAGATACGGATAAAGAAATAATACAGGGCAGCAAGCAGATGATACCGTGTCGTCGGGCAAAGTACATCTCCGGGGCCGTTTGATTTATGCTGGAGAGGCGCCCAGCGTATGTATTCTTTATAGGCTTCGATATGGCAGCGCTGGATGTGATCGATCCTGGTTACCTCCGGATTGGTGCAGGCCAGCCAGGAGAAAAACCGGAATAGACGCGTCTTTTCCTGGTAAGCCGATTCAGGACGGAGGGACAAAGCCATCTGCCGGAGATAGCGCTGGACCGAAGCAGTGATATCGGTCGGCACATTTCTCCATTGCCGCTCAAAGCCGGTTCTTCGAGTACTGCGAGTTAATTGAGGGAAGACTCCCATGTGATAGAGGACTTTTTGTACGCTCGCTAACCGGGAGTCCCACCGGTATGGCAGGCCGTGTCGTAATCTACACTTGATCGCCAATCCCACACATGCATCGCGTAAATCTTGGGCGAAAGTATTCAAATCATCAAGAGTGAGAGCTTGCAGCGGCTTTTGTGCCCATATCATAAGACTAAGAAGAGCGCGAAACTGGTCTTTGATAATCGGCTCTCGGTATCCCAGCCGGGAAGCCACTTTCTCATACAGCTGGTAGGTTTCGCGTTCCATCAGCCGGATGGCCATCTCTAATAGATGGGGCCTCGGTATGAGGATATATTCCAAAGGCATGGGTAACAGGCGGCGTAATATCAGATAGTTTACGAAGCTGCGCTCTTTGCGATCACATCGTTGTTGCTTCTCCCCCGAGAGTGTAATCCAGAGCTTGGGATCAGGGAATTTAGACAGAAAGCGCCTGGCCCCTCGCTCAGAAATACGGATTTCCTGTGGGATTTGTGAGTATCCGGCCGCCTTCAAATATGACTGGTAGCTGGATACCAGGCAGTCATGATATGAAACAAGGTCTTCCAGCGATTCGCTTGCCATTGCCAGACTATTTTCAATCGTCAGTTCAAGATTAGGTTTTTCCAGAAGCCGTTGGCTAATCATTAGCTAACCTCCCGCTTGTCTGCAATGGCGAAAACAGACTTTCTGAAACACGAAGATACTCCTGCTGTAGCTCACGGGGACACAGATGGAGATAGATCCTGGTCGTAGTAATACTGCGATGTCCGGCCTGTGCTTGCAGGGCTTCGAGCGACATGCCTCCCTGACGTAACCTGGTAAAACAAGTGTGGCGTAGACGATGGCATTGGATGCCGGGTGTGTTTGCCTTCTCCCGGTGATACTCGATGATGGTATCCAGAGCCCCTACGGTCATCGGCAAGCCCTTGTTTTGCCCTTTCATGACCAAGTATACTCGATCGGATTTGCTGGCTGGTCTTTCTTTGTTAAGGTAGCTGATTAGTTCCTGCAGGCCGGTATCCGATATGGCGACCACCCTCCGGTGCCCTCCTTTACCTTCCCTCACTGTCAGAGTGCGCTGGCCAAAGTCGATGTCCTCAAGAGCAAGCTTCAATACTTCGGATTTTCGGAGGCCAGCCAGCAGCATCAGCAGGACCATGGACTTGTCTCGATGGCAGCGCATCGAATCTATGAAAGGAGCGATCTCTTCGGGGTCCAGAGGCCTGGGTAGAGTCTCCGGCGCCCTGATAAGAGGTGTTGTAGTAGGTCTGCCGTACCAATTGCCCCATGAAGTTTTTCTCCTGACCAAGCCGCGTGGAACAGGGCTCGTTTTAAGTTGGAGGTTATGATAGACGCTGAGATACTCGTAAAAACCAGATACTGCGGCAAGCCGTCTCTTGATTGTCCGGTTGGAGAGTCCTGGCCCCTTGATGGAAAGCCCATTCGTGCGGCCCTGCCGATTACTTGCTGATTGCTGGCTTTCGATGAAGGCCAGGATATCGAGTGGAGTTACTTCTAGTACCGGCTTCTGAATCGAGTTCAGGAAGACCTGGAGATCGTAGCCATAGCTCAACACGGTATTAAGCCGACACCGGTCACTAACGAATTTAAGATAGGCATCCGCCTCGAGCATTCCCAGAGAGATATTTACAACTCCATCCACCACCTCCCTCTTCAGATTGTAAGTCAACGGTAATCCTCCTTGTGCTCTTATTTTCTTGTTTTAATTTACCATTCTCCCGGGGGGATTACCGACANNTCTTGATGTTTTACCTTATGACTAATTGTTAAATAATGAAGCTAGAAACAAAAAACGCACCTTAACAATTGAATATGCCGTGTCCAGAGCCTTGCCTTGTGGCGAAATAAAAGTGCCCTAGACTAGCAGTCACTAGCTAGGGCAAATCTAACAAAGGGAGCGTGTCCACAATGCTAGACTATCAGGAATATACCACACAGATTGACCACTATCAAGGCAACGGCAACGGGTATGACCATTTACAGGGCGATTGGGCGCTATTCTATAAGGTAGCCAAAGGCTTTATCCGGCGGGTAAAGCTAGAGGATAGACAGGACTTCTTACATGACCTCTTGCTTACCATGCACAAAGTCAAGGCAAAGTATGAGGTTATCGGTAAACCGCTAACGGAAGCGGGGCTGATACGGGTAGCCTGTTATGAAGTAGCCGACTACTGGAGAAAGAAGTTCAGGCGGATTAACGGAACGGATTGCGGGCGGTGTAGNNTAAATGCAAAGACAAGGACTCATACCGTGAGTGCCCAAAAGCCATCAAGCTGGATAGCCTTGACAGGCTGATAGATGATGGCAACGGCAATCAGGTTGAGCTTCACCAGATGATAGCCGATGACAAAGCCGTTGATATTTCGGCTAGGCTTGAAGCAAGGCTTACCTTACAAAGCTATCCTCACAAGTTCCTCAAGGTTGCCTATAAGAAGTATGCAGGCTATCCGCTTACCGTTAGTGAAAGAACCTACCTTTACCGTCAAAGAAGCAAGGCTTACAAGTGCTCACAAAAAAGTTTGGTTTTAGTGTAACGTTTTTCAGATTTTCAGCGATATATACAGTGAGAGGGTTAAAAACCTCTTGCAGTGACTTGAACAATGCCAGCGGGTTGCGGGTTGGGCAAGGCTCTGGACAATTGAATATCAGGACTTCAGGCAGAGCAAATGTTACTTTCCGCTTTGCCCTTGTCCGTATCAAGCCGTCTTGTGGTAACACAGGCGATAGTGCCAGCGAGTTGCGGGCTATTGATAAGAGGTTTGAGAGGACACGGGGCGGGGCGATAAATAAAGCGGCGGTTGCTCAAAGATACGGGAAAGCCTTTCCCTGAAAAAGCTTAGTGAGCCATCAGGCGGGGCTGGAAAGCATAGTTTGATGCGGGGTAAGCCTCACCACTAGGCAGTCAATTGAAGTCCGAAGGGTAGAAAATATCAGGCAAGGGAGCCTCTATGCAATAGGGATTCCTTTGCCTTTTTTTGTGCCCATTTTTAGGGGGATAGTCCGGGGATGACCCAGGTCTGTCCCCCTTTTTTTGTTCTCCAACATCTATATTTCAAGTTTTCGTCCACCTTAATGGGACTGACACATGGCTATGTGTGTCATATACTATGGTTGAGAGAAGAAAGGGAGAAATCCCGTACATGTAGGAGGAAAACATGAGCGGACACTATGATTCAGACAATCACGCCAATCAAATGAATCCGAACAACGATGCCTACTGGGAATCGAGAGGGTACGACGAACGCCCCGATGATTGGGATGAGCAAGCGACAGAGGAGGATGGAAAATCCGGTGAGAAACAGTCATCTGATTCGAAACATTAACATCTACACTCGGAAGGAATTTATTAAATAATTGCAATGAGCAGGTTCCGCCGCTATCATAGACATCAAAGAGGCTGAAGTAAGAGATGCGAGAACTATACCATTTACCTTTGAGTGGTCAGATAATAGGGGAAATATTCGACATCCTGCGGATTTCTTATCCTGGCCATCTAAGTAAAGAGATGCAGCGGTATTTTCGTGGCGAAAGAATCCACGATGATAACCGGGAACAAATTCTCTATGTCCTTGTGGGCGCACTTCTGAAAGATGGGATTCTCCCCTATCCCCATGTCTTCGAATTGGCATTTGTATGTAATTGGGCATTAAAGAAACAGCTGGTAAGAGGGATATCGGAATACGCGGAACGATGGGATGCGACTTGCGTAAAACTACGATACTGGGCAATCCCACGTTCGCAAAAAGAAGACCTGATTATTTCCTGCCTTCGACTTGTTATTATCGACCTTGCACTCCGCTTGGCCTCTTTTCGATACCTGTCTAAACTTCCACCTTTGGAGCAGGCGATACCTCTCTGGGCTAAGCGTGGTGGTAATACCATGTACCTCAAACATTTGAAGGAAGGATGTAATAGCAGGCCCTTCAACGCCGAATTAGCGAATGCCGTCGGGGTGGCAAATGACAAGACAAAAGCAGACTGGTTTTATAGTGGACATAGACCTTCAAGAGAACACCTGGAGGCACTCGCGAGAGCGTTTGCAGAACGTATACCTGGAACAATCGAACAGAACCTCCTTGCCGAGATGAATAGGCACTATGCGCTTGCCGCGCTTTGCGATAGACTTTCGTCCCGGATTGGTTGGGACAGAGTCATGGAACTGGTGGGGGCGTTGTTCCACCAGACAATTCGTCTACAACGTTTCTTCGAGCAAGACCCAAAGCCGGTAGAAGAAAACTACTCGCACCACCTGGTGCAGTTCATACTAGGGACAAAGCCTTCTTTTCAAGCCCCTTACGTCAAATATCTGTGGGACACTGAAAACGACCCGGAATGGAAACAGGATATTGTCTGTGTAGAAAGAGATTGGGCCTCCCGCTTAATCCAGGTGAATTTTAGATTCACTGGTGAAAGCGTCTTGGTTCGCCAAAGTGGGAATACCTTTTTGCCTGCTGCCCCTAACCATATTTCAGCTAGCTTCGACTATGTTTCGGCGATCTTTGTTGACCATATGATAGACGGTGAAATGGCGCTTTGGGGTGGGGCTGGACCGGAAGCGTATAATTGGGACGAAAAAGCCGAAAGCCAGTTTCGGCGTGCGATACAGTCAAATCCTAATAGCGCTAGAGCTCATCTGAATCTCGGCGCCTACCTTGGAATCAATTCCACCTTACCATCGCAGATCGAAGAGGGTTTCCATGAATGCTGTAAAGCCGCAGAACTTCGACCCAAATGGGATCTGCCGCGAATCGAGGCTGCCAATATCCTATTACGCGTCGGCAACCACCGTGATGCTTTGGTACTTCTGGAGAGAGCCACCACCGAACTGACACAAATGTCCCCACGGCTTACTTACACTATCGGATTTGCCAAGATGATGAACAACGACCTCGGAGGCGCTCTAAGCATGTTCGAGAAGGCGACGGAACTGAAACCGGATTACGCCCTCGCGTTCGATAACGGAGCGTATTGTTCATTCCGCCTGGGAGATGAAATTAAGGGAAGGAGATACGCCAAATCTGCGCGACAGTTTGGAATATCTACTACTTTCGATACGTACAATGTGGGCAAGACAAAACAAGAACCGGAAGTCTTTCCTTTCCGGATATTGTGCGAGACTGTACCATGCCAGAAGAAAGACTGTAAAAGCCGTGCGGAATCGGAAGAATATCGAGATAAATGGAAAAAAGGTCTAAAGAGTAGAGAATCTAGGAAAGCGCATCTCTAATACAAGCAATTCCGTTGTCTTTTTTATGCCCATTTAAGGGGGATAATCCGGGGATGACCCAGATTATCCCCCTTTTATTTCTCTATTTCAGATTCTGGCCTAAGGCACATCGAAGTGGAATACCCAGGGGCCGGCCAATTCTTCTCCTTCACCATAGCCCCGGTCGATATTCAAATTACTTATCACTACGTTCCAAGTCCCTTGCTCACCACTGAAATCTCCCACGAAGTATTGCGCAAAAGAAGACTTGCTTCCCCCACCGAAAACAAAGTTAAAGTTCTGCGTCTTGCCGCTGGGAAACTCCAGGGACACGGTGGGGATGCAGCCGCTCTGGTCTTCCTCTGGAGGCAGGTCGAAGCTGAACACGGCTCTCGTAGTCCAAGGGCTGATGACGACCCGCTCCAGTGTCACGGGCACACCAGCCGCTTCCACCGTCTGACTAACTTCAATGACTTTGCCAGNNTATGCTAAAGTCGAATTTGAAAGGGCCGATAGTAGCCTTACCCATCGTTGTGCTTTCCCCGGTCGTTGCCGCATCCGCGACGCTCGTTTCCAGTGTCAGGTTAAGCTCCGAAGGATTTCCTTCCAGGGATGAAGCATCGAAAGCGGTTATCACGGCTGCGCGTTCCGAAGACTGCCAGCTGCCTAATATTGACTTAGATCCAGGTACAGCGCCCATGCCGATCATGCCGCGGAGATTTTGCCCGTCGGATGTGGAGAGTTCACCGGCTTCCGCATAATATCTATCCTCGGGCCCGCTCACAGTGAATCCCACCAGAACCACATTTGAGTCGGCGTAGGCGCGCTCAAGCTTGACGGTAACGCCGTCGATGGTCTGGCTCAAATCTAACTCCTGGGCTAACCCCGCCTGCTCAACGTCTGTAGCCCACTTCTGGAAAAGCCCCCGGATTATCGGGCTGGCTCCGTAGACCGCGCCACTGACAAGCAGCACGAGAACCGGCACGAGTACCCACGCCAGGCGCCTTTTCGGCATCAATCCGAACCAGCGCGAGCGGTGTTTGCGATCACCGATGCGCGCAATCGCGTTATGCCACCAGTCACGGGATGGCTCCGCTTCTTTTACTTCCGCCGAAAAATGGTTTCGAAGGTCTTGTTCGAGTCTATTTCTATCCATTGTCATTATCTCCTATCTTGAAATATTTCATCTTTACGCATGATTTCACCAAGCTTGTCCAGCGCCCGGCTCAAGCGCGACTTGATGGTGCCCTCGCGTTCGCCCGTGGCTTTCGCCACTTCGGGTACCGTGAGGTCGGAAAAGTAACGTAGTACCACCGCTTCCCTTTGCTCGACCGTCAATACCTCCAGAGCTTGCCTCAAACGCTGGTGATCTTCATCACGAACCAGTGCTGTCTCCGCTTCTTCCAGGTCATCCGTAATTTCCGGGGCTTGCTCAAGAGGCACAGTCGGTAATCGCTTCTTCCTGCGTTGCTGATTCACCTCGTTCACCACAATGCGCACGAGCCAGGCTTTAAGGTTACTGTGCAGACGCAGGGAAGGCAACTTTTTCCACATCTGCATAAGTGCTCCCTGTACTGCGTCTTCTGCCAGACCACGGTCTCGCGTCATCAGGTAGGCGGTGCCGAATAGTACCCGGGAGTGCTGTTCCACGAGCATACTAAATGCTTCTTGATCTCCAGCTTGACAGCGACTGATCAGCGCCGTTTCTGATTCATTCAATGGGACGCTCCTTTCTGATTTCTAAATGGCCATCTAATAATAAGATGCAGGTTCTTGTTAAATCGTTCCATTTTTTTCATACAATTTGGTGAAATTCTACTTGATTATACTCTTACGGTAATTATGACTTGACAAACTCACACAGATAATATAGACTTAGTATATATTTAAGCTATGTGAGGATTAGGCAATGATATCAACAAAACGAAAGCCGTTTCCAACAGGCCAGTCAAGGGGAATTACGCTACCCGCGTCAATGGAAATATCGGAGGAGGTTTCAATGGCCGCCAGCGATCGGCTTATCATCATGGACACCACCGGCGAAGTCCCTGAAGCCAAGCTACTCCAGTTTTTCATGCAGTATGTTGAACCTGCTTTCAAGAACTGGTGGCAAGCAGAGAAACGAGCCTCTAAACGTCCGGGCGGCTTTCGAGTAATGCAAGCCGGGGCACCCGCTCCATCCAAAGCAGTAAAACCACCTGAACCAACAGTTGTGAAACCGGAAGTGCAAATTCGCCCGGTGGTCTGCCCGCGATGCGCAGGGCAAATATCATGGAATGTCGACCAGGGACTCGAGGGATTCTGCCCCTACTGCGGGCTATTCCTTCGATTGACGCCTGGCTAGGGGGTGTGACGATGAAGGACGATTTACCGACTTATAATAGTGAGAGGACAAAGGCAATAGCCTGGTTACGGGGTGTGCTTACCGCGATGCTGGAAGTATCTCCCTTGTCTTACCAGCAGAAAAAGAGGACCGCCCGTTTTCTGGATAGGATGCCCGACTGGCTCATGGTAAACTGGGCGGAGGCCCTGAATATCGATTATATTGGTGGTTGTACCATGTATCCCGATATGGCGGAGAAAGTAAACAGTGACATCGGCAAGGATCTGGCACAGCGGTATCTTGAAGCTCATGATGCCGTGCCCGCCGGACATTGCCTCGACCAGTTGGGTAGTAGCGTCGTCAAATATGCCCATGGAAGCAGGTTGCCGATAGATAGCAATATGATCGAAAAGCAGGTTTGCGCTTTGGCATGGTCGGGCTGCACCGATGATAGTCTCATATTTGCCGAAAAAGCCCGGGATATACTGAGCGATCCGGAAAAGCCCAATCATCCCCTCGTTGATTACCAGATAGCTCTAGAACAAGGTGACAAGGAAAAGCTGGAGAAACTTGATAATATCCTCACCGGCGGTCGATACGGTGAATGGGTTACCTGTCGTTTGGAAGAAGGGAAGCGGTATCTCGGTCTTGACTACCCTATCTTTCGCATCCACTTCGTCGAACGAACTCCTCAGTGGGACGCCCTCTGGGAGAATATTATTAAAGGAGGTACTAATGACTGATGAATGACAAGATCGCAGCCGTATGGGCTAGGGTAAGCACAGAAGGCCGACAGGAGCCCTCACTCGATAGCCAGGTCGCCGACGTAAAGACATGGCTGGAAAGCCAGGGCTGGACGGTGCCGTCTGAACGGATTATCACTACCCACTGGACATCCAAGAATATCCTCGCCTGTCCCGACATGCAGACACTGCTCAAGTGGGTCCGTAATCGTGAGGTCGGAGCCGTGGGACTTCTCCATCTCGACCGCTTCGCCTGCCGTATAGGGCAGATGGCGCAGATCATGGATATCTTCCGGGAAGCCGAAACGGAGATTCTCGCCAAAAGCTCTCCTTTGCAGGCAGGCACTCTTGGTGAAGCTATGGCCCTGTTGATTACCGTTGCCAAGTCCTTCCAGGTGGAGCGAGCGGACGAAGGCTCTAAGGACGGACTGCACAAGCGGGCTACCATGAGAGGACTGCCGACCAGTTGCCAGAATCCTTACGGCTACCGGTTTGACGAATCCCGTACCAGGCTTATTCCCACCGAGGATTGGGAGAGCCGCCAGTTGATGGTGAGAATGTTCCTTAAGGGAGAGACTATTCACGGCATCCGGCGTGAACTCCATGAGCGCGCTATTCCAAGCCCCAAAGGTCTTGAGTGGTGGCCGGACCCAACCATCTGGCTGATACTGGTGGATACGGTCAACTTCGGTGAGTACCGGGCGCTCCGGCGCGAGAGCATCGAGCCAAAGGTACGCCGCGGTAAAAGCAACGGCATGCCCACCTACGGCAATACCTCGTCAAGGAAACTGGAAGGGATACCGCTTAAGAATATCGTCGTGGAGAATCCCATCATCACCAAAGAAGAATACGAATGGATACTCGCCCGCATGGCTCAGAACAAGGCCAATGCCAAACGTAACGGCAAGCACAACTTTCTCTTGAAAGGCATGATTCAATACGAGCTTGACGGACGCCGCTACCACGGCCGCCATATCAGGGACAACATCTGGGCATACGAATATCCGGACAACGGCTATAACGGTAAGAATCATCCCCGGCCGTACATCAACGGGCGACGGATCGAAACGGCGGTTGAGGAAACGGTTAGGAGGCTTCTTGCCGATGACGCCGTTTTAGGTAGTGAGCTTGACCGGACGGAAGAAGCTATTAAAATAAGCCGGGAAAACCTTGAGAAAGAGCTTCGTAGTCTGGAACGGCGGGAGAACGCCAACACCAACACCGAGACTCAACTCCTGCTGGACAAGGACCGTTTCAGCGGTGACATCTCAGATGAAGCCTTTAAGCGAGCTCTAGAGAGGCTACAGACCGAGAGAAACCACATTGCCGAGCGGAAGGAAGAAGTAACCCGAGAAATACGGAAGCTTAATGAATCATCCGTGTCGATGATGGGACTGAAGCAACTCCGTTCCAACCTGGGAGAGAGAATCGATTCCAAAGAGTTCGCCGACCGTCGCTTCATCCTTGAAGCCCTCGGCACTCGCGTCACCGTCACCACGGACGCCAAACTCCTGGTAGATTTCGCTGTCCCCAAGGAAATCAGCGCCAAAGCGATTGCATTTAGCGTTCCCCTGAACGCTTGCCCTCAATATTCAATTGTTCTATTTGGACACCCCCTATTGACTATCCGATAGTGGGCAAGGCTATCGGCTTCGCCTAGTAGTAAGCTACCGATAACCCGCAACTCGCTGGCATTATCGGTGCTTCCACTATATATACTGTAAAACGAGGGTGAAACGTTATCACGATGCAAACATTTTTTGGTTTTCACTTTTTCTATATCGGTATAGGTATAACCTTTCATAATTGGAAAGAGACTGCCCATTTATCCTTTTTTGTGCTATCTGGACTAGCCGTATCGGGCAACCGAGTAACCACGTTTTAGCGTCAATCCAGGCCGAGACATCAATGGCCCTGTCATCGGCAACCGTGTTGATTAGCTTGGTAGTGTCTCCGTCTCCGTTATCTACCTCTCGGTCAAGGCTTAAGATAGTAGGTTTACGCATAGCTTGTCTCCAGTAAAGAGCTACGGTCAAGCTAGCTATGCGATAGGCTCGAAGTATCGGGATAGGCTGGCCGTCTCTACGTCTTGCTAGAGCTAGCTCCAGAATAATGCTATGCCTGATGTCCCCTCTATCCGGTGACGGCACTTTATGCTCAAAGCGGTGAGCGATTTCATACCAAACAAGCCACTCGCCGTCTAGCTTGTCATAGGATAGAGGGTTATCGTCTTGAGGACACGCTGTTGTTACCACGCTTAACCCCCCTTTCAATGGGGCAAGCGTTCAGGTCAAGGCTCTGCTGATATTCAGTTTTTAAGGTGCGTAGATATTCCCTATCAGTATTGAACAAAAGGAAGTAAAGTGATATTTCAAAATGAACCTATATTTTCATGGTTTTCGGATAGTGGAGTTTTCACGGGGCGGGTAGTTCCATTGTTCAAGACCATGAGGTTTGGATAAGCCAAAGAAGATGGCGGAGAATTTGCAGACTGATTGGTTGGCAATCTTCGGGACCGATATAGAGTCCGTTAGCGTTTGGTACTTCGCCGGAGAGATGAATGATGACATCGTCCCGAATATTGAGGGGAACATTGTGCCGTAAGCGGCGGCAGGGACCGGCGGCGGTTATGGCGGCACCATGTGTTTTCGGCCCAACGGCATTGTTATTTTGGGTGCCGCAGAGGGTGCAAGCAGGGGGGTTGCAAACAACTGCAAGACTGTTATTAGCTACAAAGTTCAAGGTTTGTTAGTGCGACAATGAAAACCGTGTTAAACAGCTTTGGGAATACCGGCAAGAGACCATTCATGTTAGCGCACAGAGCGGCAGCCTGTCACCAGGCTCAAACCTTGTTAATTCTGGTCATAGAGAGCCCGGAGGGGGTTTGCCCAGTTAGAATCGGTGGCGTCTCGCCCTGTCTTGGTAAGGCGGAAATACTTGCGTGGTTGACCTGTTGAATAATGGTCCTGGAAGCTCGAAGGTGTTTCTTCACCTGTTAGTTCCACCCACCCGAGCCGCTGTAAATTAGAAAAATAGACAACGAAACTGTGATATCGGCAACCCTGGGCTTTGTAGGGCATGTGAGCTAGTAATCTTTGAGCAAGACTCTCGATATTATCAGGATTAATGGAACGATTTTCCCGTTTTGCCCTTTTCTCTTCTACTCTTGTAGCTCTATCAAAAGCCGTGGCTCTCATCAGGGCAAACTTATAGTCGTGAAAGATAACCGCCTGAGCTGTTCCAATTTCCGGGTCTATCATGGGTGATTCGTATGGTCCTTTACCCAGGAGATATTCCCGGATAAACCAGCCGCAGCCGAAGGGGCGTAGGAAACCACCGCGACTGGGCTTGAGTGCCAGGGTCATGGCTTATCCGCCTTCCATAGTTGATCATACCATTCCTTATGTTCCTTGCCAGAGACTTTACGGTACTTAGCCGTAGTGTTGAAACTCTGGTGCCCCAAATGCTCCTGAAGGAGCCTAAGGCTATCGCCTGAGTCATTGCGTTTCACAGCATTGACCGCGAAAGCATCCCTCAATTTGTGGGGTGAGATATTATGGACCTTACCCGTTTCAGGATTAACGAGCTTGGGTAGTTCCGCTTTCTCGGCACACTCTTTGATAATTTGCCAAGCCCGGTGCCGGTTGATACCAAATACAAACTGTTTATCGTCCCTTACTACCGGCCCGCCGCGGTCGATGTATTCCTTGAGTATTTTTAGGGTATTATTGTCAATAGGGAGTACCCGCTGTCGCCGGTGCTCCTGTTCTTGAGACTGCTTCTTCTCGATTCTGCTACCACAAGAGGGACAAAAGACGTGAGCCGCGCCCAACCTTGCTCCGCAGGTAGGGCAGGATAACTTAATTCGGTGTTTAAGATGAACGATTATGACGGTACTGTTGTTAAAATCAATATCCTCAACCTTGATAGACAAGGCTTCAGTAATCCGGCAGCCCAAGTGAAAGAGAAGATGAATGAGGATTTTATCCCGGAGGTTGCTGGCAGCTTGCTCCAAGAGGATTATTTCTGTAGGTTCAAGATAGGCTTTCATTAGATTATGTTTCGAATTGAGGTCTCACGTTTTGCTATAATATGGCGGAGGAGGAAAACCAGGGGCCGACCGCAAATCGCCTCCTTTTACCGGTTTCCCTCCTCCATGTATTCTTTCAATGTTAGGCGTCGTGGCCGACCACCTCTTTTACCAAATTCACTTAACAAGTCTCGATATAGCCGGGCAGTGCGTTTCCCACCTTTGCGTCCGATTTTTTTAAAATGCTCCGAACCTTGATTTTGAAGGGTAGCTTTTCCACCACGTCGGCCGGCTTCTTGCACCGTCATCCCATTTCCGACATTTTCGGATTTTAGGCTATCTGTTTCGTCCTTCACTCGCTTAGTTCCTTCTTGCTAAGACGTATCTCAAAGATATTGATATTCTTTCTACGTTGTGAGAGTTCGTCGTTTTCCTTAAGTTAAATACAATCCTGTCACACTTGTCTAAAGGACTAATCACGTGTAAAATTATCTGTACTGTGCAAATTGGCTTCGTTTAAATGAGGGCTATGTTATGTGGCAATCTCAAATGGTTGAGCGAGCTTTATTTAAATGGAACAAATGGCGAAATTCCATTATTAGTAATTGGGTACAGTGGAAAGATGGCCTTGATGAACAGACAAGTATACTTAAACCAGTGGCTGGTCAAGAATTAAAAAAAATCGGTCTCCCAGCTTTATTAATTCTTGAAGTCTATTGGATTTGCTGTTTAACGTCGAATTACAATTTCGATTACCCTGTTACTTACGAGAAAATAATTGTGCCATCTGGACCGTACGTAAAAGGATCTGATCTAAAACCTGGCACTAGAGTTTATCCGCCGCCTGTTATCGTTGACAAAGATTTGACATTTGAATCTCGCAAGTTCGGTTTTTCAAGAGATACATTAAAGGCTCTTTATTCAGAGCCTTATGGATTTAAAGTGTTGCTTCAATCTGATCACGAGTTATTTGATATTCTCATTAAAATGAAAGGGAGACCGGTAATCCGCGGTAAAGGTGGACCTGTTCCACGTTATGATGATCGATTAGCTGTTCGATGTGCTTCGATGAAGAGAAGGGGAATGAGTTACATCCAAATCGCCGAAAAACTTTGTTTACCTGTGACCAGACCCTTTAGTAGTAGACAAAGTGACGTTACAGTACATCTCGTACTTAGAGGTACGGAGCTACTTAAGGGGCTTTCATAGTGGTAATAGACGCACCGATTTTATCCTAGGCCGAGTCCTTCTACCGGGCTAGCTCCGTTTCGGTGCGCCTCGATTGCCTCTTCGGCTTTAAGCCCTCTCGTGTATCTTCGGCTCATTTCGAGGCTCTCATGCCGTAAGAATAATTGGAGCAAGAATGAGTCTTTGGCTCCTCGAAGGTATTGAAGAGCGGCTGTGTGTCGAAGCCGATGCATTCCACCAGGACCATTTACCCCGGCACGTGCTTTAAGCCTAGAAAACCAGCTAACCAACCCTTCGATAGAGAATGCATTGCCTTCCTCAGTAATCCATACGTAGTCTGTTTTTGCCCTTGTCTTTCTCTCTATTAGCCAAGCCCACAAGGATTTGGCTGTCTTTGAAGAAAATGGAGCAATGCCTATCTTGTTACCCTTGCCCAGAACTCGCACTCGTCTATTTTCAAGATCAAGGTCGTTGATTTTTAAATTCGCCAACTCAGCACGGCGTAAACCAGAATCTATAAAGAGCAAAAGCATCGCCTTATTTCGAATGCCAGTAAAACGAGCACCAGTTTTGATATCCATCTCGCACACTGCTAAGAGCCTTTTTAGCTCATCGATGGCATAACTTTCCACGGGAGGAGTGGGTGGTTGCTTGAAATGAATGGTAGCTAAAGGGCTTGCCTCTAGGTAACCTTCCTCTATTGCCCAATTAGCTAATCGTCTTAATGCTCGATAGTAGGGCCAAGCAGTAGACGGCTTCGCCTTCTTTATCGTCTTCCCGCCATGGTTACATACTTTTAGTTCGGAAGTTCTGGTTGCCGTCCAAATCAGAAATTCTCTTAGCCTATTGCTATCCAGTGATTTGATGCTGTCGGTCCAACCTTGATTATGGGCGTATAACAAGAAGGTATTTAGTAGACAACTGTAATAGGTGATAGTGCCGTTCGATTTCCCTTCCGCTCGAAGCGAAAAGATGAAACCTTCCACCAGATCTCTAAGTCCAATTCTTGCATGATCTTTCAATTTTCATTGCGGTCGGCTCTAAATTCATTATTTTCAATTATGCAAGTCGTCGTATCTAGCTTTAGCCTAGCTTTGCCTCTTTGATCTAGGCAAGTCGTCGCTTAGCTTCATGGAGCGGGTGACGAGATTCGAACTCGCGACCTTTTGCTTGGGAAGCAAACACTCTACCACTGAGTTACACCCGCGCAGGCGATATAATTTTATCTCATAGATGAGGCATTGTAAAGTAAATGAACGGTCTTATATCATTAGTACTATTTTTTATGTTCTCTCGCCATTTTCTTTCCCGATTTTTTCCAGGCGCCAATGGAAATCACGGCGCATTATTTGACTTTTTACGCGCGCATTGATATACTCGCCATAGCCAATGGCTTTACCGATATTATTGGTAAAAAGCCTGATTCGGTTGTTCTGATAATAATTTAAGGAGGATACTGTTATGTCCGGAGACCTGGTCAATCTATTAGCAGATTTAAAGGAAGAGGAAGTCCTGGCGCTGTTAAAAAAGAAACTTGCCGCCGGTGAAGATCCTTATAAAATTCTGGATGAAACCAGCGCAGGTATGGCAATCGTAGGCAAGCGTTTCGCTGCCGGCGAATATTTCCTTCCTGAACTGGTTTATTCCGGCGAAGTCCTGAAGCAGGTAAACGCCATATTAAAACCAAAACTGAGCCAAGGCAACAAAGAAACAAAGAAAATCGGCAAGGTAGTTATCGGCACAGTAGCCGGTGATATCCATGACATCGGCCTGAACATCGTTGAGTTCATGCTGGACGTCAACGGTTTTGAGGTCACCAACCTGGGCGTCGACGTTCCTATAGAGAAATTTGTCGAAGCCGTCAGGAAAACCAAAACTCCCGTCCTCGGCTTGAGCGGATTCTTAACCCCAGCCTTCGACGCGATGAAAGAGACCGTTGAAGCCCTGGAAAAAGCCGGATTAAGGAAGAACCTCAAGATTATGATTGGCGGCGGCCAGATGGACGACGAGGTCCGGAAATACGCCAAGGCTGATGCTTATGGCAAAGATGCCATGGCAGCCGTATCTCTCTCGAAACAGTGGTATGGCGTAAAGTAAGATGAGTAAAGAATGGGCGGAGCTTTCTCCGGCTGAAAAACGGGAAGAGCGTTTTAAACGGTGGATTTCTCCGCCGGGTGCTAATTTTGCCAGCCCGCAGGCCGCCCAGGCCTATAAAGACAGGACGACAAGGCTCACCAGAGCCCTTCAATTGAAGGAGCCGGATAGAGTCCCCGTTTTCCTGCCGGCCGGATTTTTCGCGGCTTCTTATGCCGGTACGAACCTGCATACCGTAATGTATGACTATGCAGAGATGAAACGGGCCTGGCTGAAATTCCTCAATGAGTTTGAGGGAGACACATTCATGAGTCCCGGCATGGTGCCCCCGGGCAGAGCCCTGGATGTTACCGACTATAAACTATACCGCTGGCCAGGGCACGGTCTAGGTAATAACGTGTTGTCCTACCAGGCCGTCGAGGGCGAATACATGAAAGTCGGTGATTATGACGCTCTTATCAAAGACCCGTCCGATTTCTGGCTGCGCATCTACCTGCCTCGTATCTTCGGCGCTTTCGAAGGATTCCGTAAAATTCCCTCACTGATGAGTTTTCAGGAAATAGCCACCATGGGTTTCGTACCGTTCGGCTTTCCGGATGTACAGGCATCTTTCCAGGCCCTGCTGGAGGCCGGACGTGAAAGCATGAAGTGGCTATCGGTCGTTATGGAAGTAATGGGGGCGGCGATGGCGGCCGGATTCCCCGGTATGGCCGGCGGCCTGGCCAAGGCGCCTTTCGATACCTTGGGAGACACACTCAGAGGCACCCAAGGCATCATGATGGATATGTTCCAGCGACCGGATAAAATCCAGGCCGCCATGGAAAGACTCACACCGATAGTCATTGATTCGGCGATAGCCGCGGCGGATTTCTCTAATACGCCGATGATATTTTTCCCGCTGCATAAAGGCGCTGACAGCTTCATGTCTGTCAAGCAGTTTGAGACTTTCTACTGGCCAACCCTGAAAAAGGTCTGCATGGCGCTGGTAAACGAAGGCGTCCTGCCGGTGCTTTTCGCTGAAGGCGCTTACAATAAACGCCTGGAGGTTATCCAGGACATGCCGAAAGGCTCGGTAGCCTGGTATTTCGACCAGACAGATATCATCAGAGCGAAAAAGGTAATTGGCGATAAATATTGTATCATCGGCAACGTGCCCACCTCTCTTTTGATGACGGGTACACCCAAGGATGTAAAAGAGCACTGCCGCAAACTTATCGAAATCTGCGGTAAAGGCGGCGGTTATATTTTGGCCGGCGGCGCCAATATCGATGAAGGCAATCCTGAGAACCTGCGCGCCATGACGGCGGCCGCTAAAGAATACGGCACGTATAAATAATATCCTGGCCTTACACAGATACCAGCTGTTATTATATCTGGTATCTTTTTATTCTCGGTCTTATCAAGCTGGCCGTACCTGAGAGGACTATAGTGGCAAAGCAATGGTCTGAATTCACCCGTGAAGAAAAACGCGAAGAGCGTTTTAAGCGGTGGCTTTCACCGGCTGGTGTGAATTTTAACAGCCCGGAAGCGGGTAAAAAATACCGGGCCAAAGCTACGCGGCTGATGAAGGCCATTAAAATGGAAGTCCCCGACCGCGTACCCGTCACAATACCCTCCGGTACTTACGTTGCCTATCATGCCGGAATAGACCTCAAGACGGCCATGTATAATCCTGAAGAGCTTAAAAAAGCCTGGCTGAAATTCCTCCAGGATTTTGACCAGGACGCCGCCGATGGCCCTGGTATGTTTTCAGGGATGGTAAATGAAACCCTTGATTATAAGGTATACAAGTGGCCGGGTCACGGACTTTCGGATGACCGGACACTGCCTCAATTCGTCGAAGAAGAATACATGAAGGCAGATGAGTATGACCTCTTCATTAAAGACCATTTCGACTTCGGACTGCGCTATTTTCTACCGCGGGCATGGGGCGCCTTCGAGCCTTTTGCGGCCGCTCCATCGTTTACCGGCTGGCAGGGGCTGCCCATGCGGCTGCTTGCCATGAGTAACGACCCCGCTTTTCAAAAATTCTTCAAGACCATCCAGAAGGCCGGACGCGAGTACGCCAAATGGCAGCAGACTATCATAGAATGCCGAAAGACGGCCCGTGAGGCAGGCTTCCCAGCCTGGAGCGGCGGCGTAGCGCTGGCGCCTTTCGATACGTTTGCCGATATGCTCCGGGGCACACGGGGCATCGCTATGGACATGTTCCGGCAGCCGGAAAAGCTGCTCGAAGCCCTGGAAATGATCACACCTTACAGTATCAAATCAGCTGTGGCCGGGACCGATGCCTCCGGCTGTCCGATGGTTTTTATCCCGATGCACAAAGGCGACGATTCTTTTATGTCGCTGAAGCAATTTGAGAAGTTTTATTGGCCTACTTTCCGTAAACTCCTGCTGGGCATCGTCGATGAAGGCTGCGTACCGGTGATGGTGATTGACGGATGCTATAATACCCGGCTGGAGATAATTAAAGATTTACCCAGGGCTTCGGTGGTCTGGATTTTAGAGCAGACTGATATGTTCAAGGCCAAGAAAATCCTTGGAGATTCAGCCTGCATCGGCGGTAACATCACGGCGGCGCAGCTTTTAACGCAAACGCCGCAGGCCATTAAAGAACGATGCCGCAAGCTAATTGAAGTCTGCGGAGAAAACGGCGGTTACATCCTTTCCCTCGGTTCCAGCATCGACCGGTGTAACCCGGCTAACCTGCAGGCCATTATTGAAGCAGCCAAAGAATACGGGGTTTATTAACCCGAACTGATAAGAAAGAGGTGTTTTTAATGGAGACAACAAAAAAATGGGAAGACATGACCTGGCAGGAAAAACGCGAGGAGCGTTTTAAGGCCTGGCTTGGCGCCAAGAACATTAAATTCGTCAACCCCGAGGCGGAAAAGCTTTATAAGCAACGGGTTACCCGTCTTATCAAGGCTATTAAGATGGAAGAGCCTGACCGCGTGCCGGTGATGCTCCCCACCGGCAATTTCCCGGCCTATTATGTTGGTTCCAGCTACTACGAGATGATGTGGGACCATGAAAAAATGAAGAATGCCCTGATTAAATTCATGGATGATATGGGCGACATGGATATGCAGTCTACCAGCATGATTAATCCGGGTAAAATCGCGGAAGCCATGGCGTCCAAGGTCATTAAATTACCCGGCCTCGGTCTGCCTAAAGAATCCTCGATGCATAATATCGTCGAAGGCGAATATATGAAAGCCGACGAGTACGACCGGCTGATGATGGACCCCTCCGATTACTACCTGAGAGTTACTTTACCCCGCACGATGGGTCTCTTCGAGTCGTTCGCTAAATTGCCGGTGATGCGCAATATCCAGGGCGCGCAGTGGATTAGCATCATGAACGACCCCGATATACGTAAAACATTCCAGACGCTGATGGACCTGGGCGATGAACAAAAAAAATACCAGGCAATCATGGGGCAGGTCATGATGTATGCTCTCTCCCATGGTTATCCTTCCTTCCGCGCACTTATTGCGACCGGCGGTGCTGGCGGCGCTCCTTTCGACCACTTTGCCGATTTACTGCGCGGCACGCACGGTATCGTCATGGATATGTACCGCCAGCCCAAGAAGCTGCATGAGGCTATGGACCACCAGCTTAAATTAACCCTTTCCGCGATTAAAAATATACCCGTGACGGGAGGCTCGCCCGTCTGCTTTATGGCACTGCACAAGGNNTAAGGGCGATGACACCTTCATGTCCAACAAGCAGTTCGAGGAATTTTACTGGCCGGGTCTGCGGGCAATCTTCATGGCCATGATTGATGAAGGTCTGGTGCCTTTCCCCTTCGCCGAAGGTAAATACACCAGGCGGCTTAAGCAGATTACGGATACACCCAAGAGCGGCGTCGTCTGGTGGTTCGACCAGACAGATATGGCCGAAGCTAAAAAATACCTGGGCAACGTTTCCTGTATCGTCGGTAACGTGCCTACTTCTATCGTGAAAACAGGCACGGTTGACCAGGTGAAGGAAGCCTGCCGCAAGCTCATCGAAACGTGCGCGCCCGGCGGCGGCTACATACTGGCCGGCGGCGCCAGCATCGATAAAGGCAAGATGGAGAACCTGAAAGCGATGCAGGAATCCGCCTCCGAGTACGGCGTCTATAAAAAGTCCAAGAAATAACGTGCTGCAAGGCCGGAGTGCGTTAAGGAGAACACGAAGATGGATACAACAAAAAAATGGGAGGAGATGACCTGGCAGGAAAAGCGCGAGGAGCGTTTCAAGCGCTGGCTCTCACCCAAAAATGTGAAGTTCGTCTCTAAAGAAGCCGAAAGGCTTTATAAAGCGCGTGTTACAAGGTTCATCAAGGCTATCAAAATGGAAGAGGGCGACCGTGTGCCCTGTATCCTGCCGATGGGTTACTTCCCGGCCTATTACGCGGGTATAACCTTCCACACCATCATGTACGACTATAGCGAGCTTAAGCGCGCCTGGCTCAAGTATATACATGATTTTAAGGATGCGGATTCCGCTAACGGCCCCAGCCTGGTAATGCCGGGCAGGATACTGGACGGTCTGGGTATCAAGAACATGATGTGGCCCGGCCACGGCCTGTCTGAGGACGCCTGGTACTACCAGTACATCGAAGGCGAATATATGAAGGCCAACGAATACGACCAGCTTATCAGAGACCCCTCCGATTATACCTTCAGGGTCAACCTTCCCCGCTCCGCGGACATCTTCTCCGGTTTTGGCCGTTTCCCGCCCCTGCGCTCTTTACAGGGCACGCGGCTGGGTTTAGTGCCTGCCCTGGCCGACCCGGAGATACGCAAGGCCTTCCAGAAGATGCTAGACCTGGGCGAGGAATACCAGAAATGGCAGGCGGTGGTAACGGAAGTAAGCCAGATTGCGCTGGCCGAGGGATTGCCCAACATGCGCGGCGGGATGGCCGGCGCTCCTTTCGATACCCTGGCCGATATGCTGCGGGGCACTCAGGGCATTTCAATCGACATGTTCCGGCAGCCTGAAAAGATAGTCGAATACGTTGAGACTATCACGCCCCAGATGATTGACTCGGCTATCAAATCGGCAGATAAACTGGATTGCCCGGTCATCAGCATGCCGCTGCATAAGGGCGATGATGTTTTCATGTCCGATAAGCAGTTCGAGAAATTCTACTGGCCTACCTACCAGAGAATGCTCCTGGCCATGATTAATGAAGGGCTGGTGCCTTTCCCGTTCGCCGAGGGCAAGTATAACCGCCGTCTCAAGCAGATTGCGGACATGCCCAAGAGCGGCGTCGTCTGGTACTTCGACCAGACGGACATGAAAGAAGCAAAAAAGATACTGGGTAATACCTCCTGCATCGTCGGTAATGTGCCGGCCTCGATTATCATGACCGGCACGTCACAGCAGGTTAAGGAAGCGTGCCGAAAGCTTATCGAGGATTGCGCCCCGGGCGGCGGCTACATCCTGAGCGGCGGGGCCGGTATCGATAAATGCGACCCGGATAACCTGCATGTCATGATGAGAGCCGTTGAGGAATACGGCCAATATAAATAGCTCTAATAGAGGCAGAAAATATGGACAGCGTAAAGAACTGGAAAGAACTGACCCCGGAACAACGGCGCGAGGAACGATTCAAAAGGTGGCTTAACGCGCCAGGAGTCAAATTTGACAGTCCGGAAGCCCAAAAGCAGTATAAGGCGCGGGTAACCCGTCTCATCAAAGCCATTAAGCTCCAGGAACCCGACCGCGTGCCCTGTATGCTGCCGGTAGGCTATTTCCCCGCCTACCACGCCGGTTATGACCTGAAAACGGTCATGTATGATTACGAAAAGCAGCGGGACGCCTGGATTAAGTTCATGCGTGACTTCGGCGATATGGATACCTTCAGCGGCCCGGGACTGGTACTGCCCGCTCCGGCGCTGGAAATGATCGGCCATAAGATGCATAAATGGCCGGGTCATGGCGTCGCTGATGATGTGCCGATGTACCAGTTCGTCGAAGGCGAATATACTAAAGCCGATGAATACGATAAGCTCATCAAAGACCCGACCGATTTCTGGCTGAGGACTTTCATGCCCCGCGAGGCTAAGGCATTTGAGCCGCTGGCCAAACTGCCCCACCTGACCCCGTTCGTCGGACTGCCGATTTTCTATCTCTCCGCCTTCGGTAACCCGGAGATACAGGCGGCTTTAAAGACGATGATGAAAGCCGGTGATGAAATCGTAAAATGGGGTAAAACCGTCGGTGCAGTAGCTCAGACAGCTATGAAGGCCGGTTACGCGCCTTTTTCCGGCGGTATGTCCGGCGCGCCTTTCGATATGATAGCGGATATGTGCCGCGGCACTTCGGGCATCGTTATGGACATGTTCCGGCAGCCGGATAAAATCCTCAAAGCGATAGACATGATTACGCCTATCGCCATCGATGAGGCAGTTCAAGGCGCTGAAATGTCGATGTCTCCGGTGATTATGATGCCGCTGCATAAAGGCGATAAAACTTTCATGTCCCAGAAAGCGTTCGAGACCTTCTACTGGCCCAGCCTTAAGAAGGTGCTGCTCGGCATGATTGATGAAGGGCTGGTTCCGATGCCTTTCGCCGAGGGCAATTATATACCGCGCCTGGAGACCATCAGCGATATGCCCAGGAGCGGCGTGGTCTGGTACTTCGAGTATATGGATATGGCGCTGGCGAAAAAGACGGTAGGCAAAGTATCCTGCATCATCGGCAATCTGCCCATTTCCATCATGGCTACCGGCACACCCAAAGACGTTAAAGAAGGCTGCCGCAAGCTCATCGAGACCTGCGCCCCGGGCGGCGGTTATATTTTAAGCGCAGCCGCCAGCATGGATAAAGGCAATGTAGATAATTTACACGCGATGATGGACGCCGCTAAGGAATATGGCGTTTACAAAAGATAAAGTAACAAGTGACAACCGACAAGTAACAAGGAAAGAACGGAAAAGTATAAAGATTTAAAGGGGACGGGAGGGGTTTGCTACTTAATAAAAGATAGGAGAAGAACATGGACACAAAGGTATCTAGCGCGACCAAAGAAGTCATTATTTCCTACGACCGTGCGACGGTTATCATCGGGGAGAGGATTAACCCCACCGGCAAGAAGAAACTGGCCGAGGCCCTCAAGTCGGGCGACCTTTCCATCGTCAAGAAAGAGGCTCTGGAGCAGGTGGCCGCCGGTGCTACCATTCTCGACTGCAACGTCAACGCCCCGGGCGTGAACGATGTCAAGATGCTGCCGGAAGCGTTGAAGGTTATCATGGACACCGTCGATGTCCCCGTCTGTATCGACAGCCCCAACATCGAAGCCCTGGAAGCCGGCCTGAAAGTCTGGAAGGGCAAAGCCCTGGTGAACTCCGTCAGCGGCGAAAAGCACCGTCTGGAGCGCGTCCTGCCGCTGATTAAACATTACGGCGCGGCCGTCATCGGCCTGGCGCAGGATGACGATGGTATTCCCAAGAACACCGAGCGCCGCGTGGCCGTCGCTCATAAGATAGTTGAGGCCGCCGCGAAAATGGGCATCCCGCCGGAAGACATTATCATCGATGTCATGGCGTACTCCATCGGCGCAGAACCCAAGTCCGGAATGGATGTGCTGAAAGCCCTCCGCCAGATACGCGCGGAACTGGGACTGAATATGACGATGGGTCTCAGCAATATCTCCTTCGGTATGCCGGACCGCGCCCTGCTGAACAGCGCCTGGGTAGCCATGGTGATTGACGCAGGCGGCACAGCTTTAATTGCCGACGCCGCCAAGGTGATGCCGGCCGTTCTTTCCGCCGACCTCGTGCTGGGCCGCGACCGCTTTTCACGCAAGTATCTGGAAGCGTTCCGCAAACGCCAGGCAGCATTACCGCCTAAAGCTTGACACCCGTCTGCCTAGCGTCTATACTTTAAGATACACGACGCGGGGTAGAGCAGTGGTAGCTCGTCGGGCTCATAACCCGNNGTTGGTTCAAATCCAACCCCCGCTACCAAAGAAAGTAACGAAGCCCACCTGAAATATGGTGGGCTTTTGTTTTAAGCCGGATTAGCCTCAAAAAGTCTTTTAAAAGGAAACGAATCAAAGCTGCTTAG
>PLLL01000103.1 GCA_003141235.1 Dehalococcoidia bacterium | reverse complement strand
CGCGCCTGCACGCTGTAGCGTTATGACGCACAAGCGTGGCAATCTCTATCTTATTTCTTAGAACCCATCTTTAGACAAACATCAAACGTCACCACTGGACAAACATTTAAAAACAATAAATCATAATGTAAAATTTCAAGAATAGCACGTTTATCACCCCCTCAAGAGCTGAAGACCAAAAGTAAAAACACTATTTACACGAATATATTCCCGCGAAGTATGTATATGCTATTGCGTATGTCTATATATTATGATATGCTTAACTATGTTAAGTCATACGGAGGGCACTGATGAGATTAGGAATCAATATATCGAACGAACTCCTTGAGAAATTTAAACCATTAAAAAATGTGGTAAACATCTCCCAGATCTGCCGTGATGCTATTCAAATTAGGATAGAGTCTTATGCGGAAGCGTTAGTTCAATCAAAAAATGATGGTATGGACAAGGCCGCTGAAAAGCTGTTCTTAGAGTATTCAAAGAAAACCTATCTAGATTGGGAATCCATCGGACGTAAAGATGCTAAGGTTTGGGTTGAACTTGCCTCACTTGAGGACTTAGAAGGCCTTTTCCACAATATCGCGACACACAAACGAAAAGGCGATGAACCAGGCCCATTTTTATTCCCTCGTCTTTTACCCGAAGCTCCCCACTTTGGAAAGCACGTGAGCGAACACCAGGAATGGTTTCAAAGACAGATTGATTTGGAACAGATCGATTTGGAAGTGCAGTCGAATCCATATATCGAGGCTGAAAAGATATACAATCGAGGATGGGTGTCTTATGTAACTGTAGTATGGCAAATGGTAAAAGACCGTATCGCCGCTGATGCCATAACACGACAAAAAGAACGCGAAAAAGAGGATTCTAAAGTGGAGGTCCCGGATAATTTATTAAATCCTGAAAAATAAAACGAGCTTTCATCAATACAAATACTTTATATAAAATTGAGGTTCCGGTAGGGTCAAATCAGGTTACAGTATATTCTTTGAATCTCATAAAGTAGACATTATGGTGTTAACAAAAGGATTAAGGAGGTGAAACGATGGTAGGCACGCAACGCGAATCTGAAACGCTGAGAGTCCTGCTGATTGCTTTCAGTCCGGTTATTCGTGAAGGTCTGCAGGCTATCCTGGCTAAAGACGAAAGAATTAGAGTGATTGGAGATGTTCCGGATGAGCATCAAGCTCTTCTGCATATTAAACGAGCAAGTGACCGGGGTCAGCCTGTCCACGTTGTCTTGACCGAGACCCGGAGCGGCAAAATGGATGGCGTGCAAGCGACGAAGCTTATCAAGCAGGAATTCCCGGAGGTAGCTGTCCTGGTGCTGACGAATAACCTCAACGATTCTTATGTAATTGACGCCATCGACGCGGGTGCGGGGGGATATATCTTCCTCAAGGACATGTCACCGGACCTATTGCTGCAGAGTATCCATCGTGCGGTCGAGGGCGGCATGCAGATGAAATCGGAATTGCTGCGCACTGCCGTGGATAATTTGATCCAAAATAGCCGGAAGACGCTGGCCGAGCGCACGGCTGAGGTGGCGCATCTCACCGAGCGGGAAGTCGATGTGCTCAGGCTGATGGGGAATGGAGACTCGAACAAGACAATCGCCGATACTCTGAAAATCACTCTGGATACTACCAAGAAACATGTCCGGAACGTCATCGATAAGCTGCAGGCACACAGCCGCACCCATGCGGCTATTATCGCGGCCCAGGCAGGCATCGTGGGCAATCCTGTCACTCCTTATATCCCTGAATTCCAATCTGAGCCGGAGTTAGTTACCTGAGGGTCAGGCTGGAATGATTCGTAACGGTAACCGGCCCGGGAAAGCGGGCTGTAAACCATTGATTTGACATCCTCAAACTCATTCGGCGGCAGGTAACCAGGCGCCGAAGTGTTTACCACATAACAATTAAGTGCTTAGTAGTTGGTAGTTAGAGGTTTTCCAAAGTACAAACTACAAATTACTCACACTTCTTCACCGCCGCCGTGGAAGCACCTGTACTTCGAGAAGTCGAAGTATGGGAGACGCCGGAACAGGGGGTAGTCTACAGGCCTTAGCCGTCGCACCTTATCCACCGCGACCTAAAGCTGAAATTGGGGCATTGATGTCGCAAATATTTATCAGGGATTTTTTGTGGCTACAATAGGAATCTGAACTTTTCTAACACTTTCAAATAGATTCATTTCGTTGTTAATCGGTTCATATTCATCTTGATCACATGGATGGAATCCATTCGGCCACGGAGCGACAATGTTACACAACAATCTGAAGTTGAGAGGTGCGTCTTTGTTGACCTTTTTTACCGACACACTGATTTCATCCACATTTTCTATATTTAAAAGCTTATAAAAATCCCCGGTTAGATAACGAGGACAGTATCCGATTGCATATACCGGATCTGCAGTTCTAATCATTATCGCATATTTATCGAATTGATTCTGAGGGTCTAGAACTAAATATAAACGCTCGCCATATTTCAGTTCATTTACTCTTTCAATTACACGTTTTGGGAAATATTGTAGGCCGTGCATCATGAAAGATACATTGTATTTGTTGTCTCTGCTTTTCATAGGACATTGGAAAAATTCTAAATGGTCCGTTGGCTTGATTCCTTCTGTTAGGGTAAGAAACTTTAAAGGATTGAATTCATTTCTACTAATATCCAACCATCTCAGATAGTTCTTGAAATCAGGTCTTCTTTCAGAGATGATCCTATTATAGAACAACGGGAACAGTTCTCTTGATTTATATTCTGTAACCTCATTCATCCTGGGGAAACGTGGAAAATTACTTTTTAAAGCTCCTTTAGTATAAACAAAATTAAAAATCCCGTGTTCGTCAACAGTTAATAATGCTACCGGATGCCAGCTTTTGTTAAGAGGATCTCTCCAGGCTACAAAAATCCGCTCTTTCATTTGCCTAATCCTCCTTGTTATTTTAAATTCTCAGGTCAAGTAACCTGCGTCTATTTTCTTCGAGAATATTACGCGTAAACTCTTTAGATATATTGGGCATTACCTCATTTGGCACCTTATTCAATATGCTTTGAACATCTTTTGCAGTTACATTATTTAATATATCCAGCCACACCTGCGTAGAATTGCCTCTGAATTTTGATGCATTCTTAAAAGCATCTATCGTATACATTGGATTATTATCAGTTTGTTTATAATATAATGCTGACCTTGCTTTTGTTATATATGTGTGTATTTGTCTGTTTAAATCTTTTGTTGTTAATCGCTCTTTTCTATTATCATCATTCTCGTGACTTCCCAGACTCGATGCATGATCGAAAGTAGGAGCCAAATGAAAGCGATCTGTGGATAAATCTCTTATGAACCCCCAATTTTCATGATGTCTATCAGTATTTGCGATCCATGTATCAAACATCAGATATCCGATAAAAACATCAATTGCATCACCAATTCCATGAATATATTTCCATTGAATTGGCAATTCGTTATATTTAGCTATAGCTGCTATAACCCGAGATAGCGTGTGTTTCCTTTGTTTGTATCTTTGTTCGCTTTTGTACTCTTTTACGATATATTGCAATATCTCATTTCCGAGAATCAGACCTGTGCCACTTGGTACAAAACTTGGTGTAATCACCCCCTCTTTTCCCCGATATATTGCCAATGTATATTCGGCATGCGGCAAGCTAATCAATTCAGCTAATTTGCATGCTACTATTTCTGCCCAATTTTCACCTGTACCAGGTCTTCCAACTTTAAATAAAAATTCATTGCCGCCAATTTCCCAATACCAATTACCATCTTTATTTGAAAACCAGAGCTTCTCTTTCAATCCAGTTGTCTCTTGCCTACTTGATTCATAATTTGAAATATCAATTATTTTGAATAAATCCTGCTCGTTTCTTTCCGGATTATTAATTACTCCAAACGTCAATTGGCTTTCTGATATTCTTTGCCGGCCACCGGGTGTTTTAACGGTTTTGACTTTTCCACTATTAATCCATGTGTAAACGGTCTGTCTTGATACTCCCATTTTTCCTGCCGCTTGTTTTATGGTTAGGAGTTTATCCATATTATTTTCTAACATTTCATTAAAGATTATAACAATACAGTCATATAATGTCAAGTATTGTCAACTAATGTAAAGATGATAATGTCATGTCATTGATTTATTGATAATACTTATTACTCATTTAAACATCATGTCCCCCCCTCACCTCCCCCCAAAAAAACTTAACATAACTCTAAAAACAAATCACGCTCAATCAGCTACGGATTCGTTTCCCTCCACAGATATTTTCCTTACTCCCTTGTTCCTCTTTACCTCTTCCCTTTACCCTTCTCCCTTCTCCCTCATCCCCCGTCCTTGCGCGCGCTTTTCCTTTGTACTAGAATAAGCTTAGATACACTGCGAGATACGCCATGAACGTAAATCATCCGGTCTTAGTCTTAAATCAGAGCTACGAGCCGCTCGCCGTCTGCCGCGCCCGCCGCGCCGTTGTCCTCATCTACCAGGGCAAAGCAGAGATGCTGGAAGATGGCCTCGGATACCTGCACACCATCGGCACTACCGTCCCCATACCATCGGTCATACGGCTCGGCCAGATGGTAAAGCGCCCCCGCCGTGAAAGAAAGATGTCCCGCTACGAGATTTTCAACCGCGACAAATACACCTGCCAGTACTGCGGCCAACAGAGCCGACACCTCACCCTCGACCACGTCATGCCGCGCTACCGCCACGGAGAGCATACGTGGGAAAATGTCGTGAGCGCCTGCGCGGAATGCAACCGGCGTAAAGCGGGGAGGACCCCCAAAGAAGCCAACATGAAACTCATCCGCAAACCGCTACCGCCCTCAGGCAGCAACCTCTTCGTCATCCCTCACCAGTACATGGATAAGCGCGACGAGTGGCAAAAGTACTTTTACCGATAAACCTATACTGTCATTGCGAGGAGTCCCGATATANNTCAGAATGACATTTAATCGTCAATAAGAAACGTCAGCCAGCGGCAGCTCTACCCGTGCTTCGGTATCGAGCTCCACCATCACCATTTCTTTCAACGGACTATTCCCCACTACCGTCGCCTCGCCCATGCGCGTGGAGACACGCTGCCCTATTTTGGGCATTTTAGCCTTCATAGCGCGGTACATTTCACCCTCGTAAGAGAGGCAGCACATCAGGCGGCCGCAGGCCCCGGAAATCTTCATCGGGTTAAGCGGGAGGTCCTGCTCCTTGGCCATCTTGATAGAGACCGGGCTGAACTCGGTCAGAAAAGCGGCGCAGCACAGCTGACGGCCGCAACGCCCATAAGCGCCCAGCAGCTTGGCCTCATCGCGACTCCCCACCTGGCGCAGCTCCACTCTCATTTTGAACTGGCCGGTCAATCTCCGCACCAACTCGCGGAAATCGACCCTCTCCTCAGCGCTGAACAGGAACGTCAGGCGGCTGGCATCGAGGCTGTACTCGGCGGACAATAGCTTCATGGTCAGGTTAAGCTCGGTAACCATCTTGGCGCAAGCGACGAGAGCTTCTTTCGACTTAGCTTCAAGCTCCTCTGTTTTAGCGATGTCCTCCGCGGTGGCCTTGCGTATCACCGGGCTTAAAGGCTCCTCGGAGTTGGTAGTTGTTATCTGTCCCGGAGCGATACAAACATGCCCCATCTCCATCCCCCGGCTCGTCTTGACGACAGCGGAATCGCCGGCCTTAAGTTCGATATCTTTCGCATCGAAGTAATAGACCTTGCCAGCCCTCTTAAAACGTATTCCAGCGATATTAGCCATATTATTTAAAGCCGCCCCCTATATTCCCCTCTCCATTATCAAGTATAAAGTAGCAAGTCGCAAGTAACAAGGAAAATTAAAGTAACAATTAATAAAAATTAAGAAACATGGTTGATACTTATCACTTATTACTTCCTTGATACTTGTTGCTTGTCAGTTGTTACTTAAAAGCTAGACGGCTTTTATTAATCCTCCTTCTTTAATCGGTATATCCAGCATCAGTACCTCCAGCGCCAGCCGCGTGTTGGCATTCTGTCGGAGATGCTCCGCGCACGATTGGATGCTATCTATAACGCCTTTAATCTGTTCCAGCTCCGATGCAATCGGGGCCATTTCGACCAGTTCTGCTTTGTGGTCGATATTGATAATCATATCATCGCAGCCCAGTTTTTGCAGCATCAGGTCGCGCCAGAAGTCACGCCACAAATCGAGCACCCGGTATACCGCGCCCCGGTCTTGGCTGAAATGCGCCGCCAACTGGGCAACGTAGGCAAAGCGCTCTTCATAATCCGCCCCGAGGACGCCGAGCAGCTTATTTAAATCCTCGTCGCGCCGTTGTAAAAGACTGTCGTCGTTAATCGCGTCTAACGCCCACTCCGGGCAACCGTGCGAAAGCCCGGCTAGTAGCCTCGCCCGCTGCGGTTCCAGGCCTTTTTTCTCGATAAGCGCCGCCGTTTCCGCGGCTAGCGACATCGGCGCCAGTTCCAGCCGCTGGCAGCGTGAAATTACCGTCAGCGGCAGCTGTTTATCATTTACCGTCAGTAAAATAAAGGTCACATTAGGGACCGGCTCTTCGAGGGTTTTCAAGAAGCGATTGGCTGCTGGCAGCGACAATAAATCAGCATTATCGAAGATGAACACCTTGTGCTTACCTTCGAACGGAGGCAGATTTGCATCGTGCTGCATATATTCAATTTGCTCGATGCCGATAAGCTTGGCTTCGGTGGCATCCTCTTTTTGCAACAGGCCGATAACCTGGACATCGGGATGGCGCATGGCGTCAATCTTTAAGCACCCGGGGCATTTCAGACAGGGGCGTTCCGCCGCCTCGCAGTTGAGTGCCTGTGCCAGGTTTTTGGCCAGAGTCATTTTACCTACGTGCGCCGGCCCGGTGAACAGGTAGGCGTGGGCCAATTTTCCGGCTTCCAGGCCGTGCTGCAACAGGGAGACTGCTCGCTCCTGACCGATTACCTGCCACATGAAAAATATCCCCTTTAAATTACATCGCGCCGGGTTAAATCGTCCAGTGTCTCGCGGCGCCGGATGAGGCGGGCCTTACCGTCTTTAACAAAAACGATAGCCGGACGTAACATCGAGTTGTAGTTGCTCTGCATCGGCACCGCGTAAGCGCCGCTCCCCGCCATCGCCAGTATATCCCCGGCTTTTAACGCGGGGAGCATTATCTCTTTTATCAGGATATCGCCGGATTCACAAAGTTTGCCGGAGATAGTGACCTTGTCCGTATTCCTGGCCGATACTCTATCGGCTATGATTGCTTCCTGCCGGGCCCAGTCACCGTACATAGGCTGCCTGATATTGTCGCTCATGCCGCCGTCTACTGATACATAAGTGCGGATGCCCGGGATTTCCTTGATAACCCCCACGGTATAGAGAGCCATGCCGGCCTTGGCGACAATTTTACGTCCGGGCTCGACAATGAGCTTCGGTGGAGTTAACTTTAACCGCCGGCACTGGTCTTTAATATTATTGATGATGGCCTCGGCGAAATAGGCAACAGGTGGGGGCGCTGTGTCTACCGTGTACTGCACCCCGATACCGCCGCCGATGCTTAATGTCCGCATCTCAAAACCGTGCTTTTTCTTCATTTCCGCGGCGTATTCCAGGACGGCATCTATCGCACTCAAATAAGGTTCGACCTCAAACAGCCCGGAACCGATATGGAAGTGGAACCCATCTACATCCAGGTTCGACGCAGCCAGGGCGGTAGCTACTGCTTCATCCCAGGTAGTGCGTGTCAGGCCGAACTTGGAATCGACGATACCTGTTGAGTTGTACTTATGCGTATGCGGGTCGACACCGGGATTAAGGCGTAACAAAATTCTGACCTTTTTCCGGCCGGCTATCTTGATGAGCATATCGAGTTCCGGCAGGTTGTCTACCACGATATGGCCGATATTGTACTTAACCGCCAATTTAAGTTCCTCGGCGGACTTGTTGTTGTCGGGGAAATGTACCCTTTCCATGGGGAAACCTACCGCGCGGGCGATACCCAGTTCGCCGCCGGTGACGATATCGAGGTCGAGGCCCTCTTCTTCAACCAGCTTGAGCATGGCGCTGGTCGTGAACGCTTTAGGAGAATAGCTGATGGTCGTCTTCGGGTAGCGCTTGCCGAATTCCGTCTTGTACTCCCGGCAGCGGGCGCGCAGGTCGACCTCGTCAAAGACATACAAGGGCGTGCCGAATTCTTCAGCTAATGCCACCGTATCGCACCCGCCGATAACCAGATGGTCTTTGGCGTTTACTTCAGCCGTCTGCGGAAACAAAATCAGCCTCGGATTTTCAAGTTTTTCCGTCATATTCTCCTCATACTTTCATGTTAACAGTGACAGCTAGTGAAGTCAATGGAAATGCTCTGTCTGCTTTAATATGGGAGATAGTGACTTTCATCGCATTCGGGGGTTTTGTTTTTGCAGAAAAGGCAGGTTCGTTATTTACTCTCAGTAACCAGCTTTTTGATCGCTTCCGCTATGTCTGTTGTTTTTGTGCCCGGCCCGAAGACGGCTTTAACGCCCATTTTCTCCAGGGCGGGGATATCGTCCTCAGGAATAATGCCCCCCGCCACCACAACAACACTATCCATCCCCTTTTCCCCCAACCCATCCATAACGTCAGCGAAAAGTTCCAGGTGGGCGCCGGAAAGACAGCTCAAACCTATAACATCCACGTCTTCCTGTAAAGCCGCCTGGACAATCATTTCCGGCGTCTGGCGGATGCCGGTATAGATGACCTCCATGCCGGCGTCACGCAGGGCGCGGGCGACCACTTTAGCGCCGCGGTCATGCCCGTCCAGCCCCGGTTTGGCGATTAACACCCTGATTTTCTTACGGTTCATACCCCACCCCTGGATTCCCGCCCCCGATTCATGATACGGGGCAAGCTGCGCGGGAATGACAGTGTTATTTTACTACTTTCCCTTTTTATTTGGCTGGACAAGCTCGATGGTTACCCCGTGAGCGCCCTCCGGCCCGACGAAAGCTATCTTGCCCTCCGGCCCCGGCTTCGGCTCTTTATCTTTAAGTGTCACCCCGGCGGCGGCCAGCTTTTTAAGTTCAGCGGCAATATCGTCAACCTCAACAGCGATGTGGTGGAGGCCTTCGCCCTTGGCAGTGATAAAGTCAGCCATAGAACTTCCGGCCGGCCCTTCGAGGAACTCCAGTGCCGTCTCGCCGACTTTAAAATTGGCTATTTTTACTTTAGCTCCAGGTATCTCGAAAAAAGAAATGGGCTTTGCACCCAGCATTTTAGTATACAGCTTAACGGTCTCATCCATATTTTTTACCGCGATACCGATGTGATGAATCTTTTTTATCATACGCTGCTCCTTATTATTTCTTCGGCTCGATGAGTTCAACCATCACGCCGCTAAGCGATTTGGGGTGGAGAAAGCCGATTTGCCCCGCTGCCCCTTTCCGTCCCTCTTTATCGATAAGCTGGATGCCCTTCCCCTCGCAGGCTTTAAGCTCTGTATTGATGTTATCGACCTCTAAAGCAATATGGTGCAGTCCCTCGCCGCGCTTTTCCAGCGATTTAGCTACCGCGCTTTCGGGTCCCATCGGTTCTAAAAGGTCGATTTCCGCGCCTTTACCGACCTTAAAGACCGCCTCGGTCACTTTCTGGGAGGGTACGGATTCGATATGTGCCTTGACCCCCAGCACTTTCTCAAAAAGGGCAACGCTTTCTTTAAGGTTATTGACCGCGATGCCGATGTGATGGACTCGTTTTATCATTTTATGAAATGCTCCTTATACCTCTTATCCCTCTCCCTTGAGGGGAGAGGCTAGGTGAGGGTGAAACTTTAGCCTTTAATAAACACCCCTCACCTTAATCCTCTCCCGCAAGGGGAGAGGAAATATTTTAAACTAAAAAACCAGGAACTCCCGCTGTACACCGAAAACCCCGCGTAATGTGTCGCTGATTTCTCCGACTGTGGCATAAGCCTCCACGCACCGGATGAAAGCGGGCATCGTGTTTTCCTTGCTCACAGCAACCTTTTTCAGATTCTCCAGCGCCGCCGTCACCGCGGAGGCGTCACGCTCTTTTTTAATGTTAATAAGACCGGCTATCTGTTTTTTCGCGGCTATAGGGTCGACACGGAGCAGTCCTGTAATTTTCTGGTACGGCGCGACGAACTTGTTCACGCCCACGACCGCCCTTTCTTCCGCCTCGACTTCCTTCTGATAGCGGTATGAGCTTTCCTGTATCTCCCGCTGCGGGAAACCCCCTTCGATGGCTTTTAAAGCGCCGCCGAGAGAGTCGATTTTGGCGATATACTGTTCCGCGGCTTCCTGTATCTCTTTAGTTAAAGATTCTATCATCCATGATCCGCCGAGCGGGTCGACCGAATCGGCCACGCCGCTTTCGCAGGCTAGCACCTGCTGGGTGCGCAGCGCTGTGGTAACCGCTTCCTCGGACGGGGTGGCGTAAGCTTCGTCATAAGAATTGGTGTGGAGTGACTGTGTCCCGCCGAGCACGGCCGCCAGCGCCTGTAAAGTTACCCTGACAATATTATTGTAGGGCTGCTGGGCGGTCAGCGTGCAGCCGGCCGTCTGGGTGTGAAAGCGCAACTGCATACTGCGCGGGCTGGTAGCGCCGAAACGCTCCTTCATAATTTTCGCCCAGAGTATACGCGCCGCCCGGAACTTGGCCACTTCTTCCAGCAGGTTGTTATGGGCATCGAAAAAGAAGGAAAGTCTCCCGGCGAAGTCGTCGATATTAAGCCCTCGGTCAATGGCAGACTGTACATAGGCGATGCCGTTAGCCAGCGTAAAAGCGATTTCCTGCACGGCCGTTGAGCCAGCCTCGCGGATGTGGTAGCCGCTGATGCTTATGGTATTCCAGCGTAGGAGGTTTTTACTGCAATATTCGAAGATATCCGTGGTCAGCCTCATGGAGGGCGTGGGCGGAAAGATGTAGGTGCCCCGGGCGACATACTCCTTGAGGATATCGTTCTGGATGGTGCCGTCGAGCTGCTTCAGGTCTACACCCTGTTTATTAGCCAGGGCGATATACATCGCCAGCAGCACCGGCGCGGTGGAGTTGATGGTCATGGAGGTGCTGACTTTATCCAGCGGTATATCTTTGAAAAGGACTTCCATGTCGCGCAGGGTATCGATAGGTACGCCGACTTTACCCACCTCGCCCCGGGATAGGGGATGGTCGGAATCATAGCCGACCTGCGTAGGTAAATCAAAGGCGATGCTCAGCCCCGTCTGTCCCTGTCCCAGCAGGTAGCGGTAGCGGCGGTTAGATTCCTCTGCTGAGGCGAAACCGGAGTATTGCCGCATCGTCCAGAGCCGTCCGCGGTACATGGTGGGCTGTATGCCCCTCCCGAAGGGATACTCCCCCGGATAACCGGGCGATTCTGCCAGGTCGGCGTCGGGCAGGTCTTCTGAAGTGTATAAAGGCTGAATTTCGATACCGGAGGTAAGATTGAACTTGGCCCGTTCCGGCGAGCGTTTCAGCGCCGGTTCATAGGTCTCTTTAAGCCACTTTTCTTTACGTTTTCCCGGCATTAAGGCTGGCCTCCGGACTTTTTATTACGACATTTTTGGTATGGGCTGAATATAGCCACGTGCCTCATTTATCCTCTAAAAGCGTATCAGAATTGTTATTTTATTACAACTCTTACGGACTGTACCCGATGACAGGCCGCCGCCGGATTCATTATTTTCACGGCTCCCTGCTACTCTGCTATAATAAAGTGCCAGCCGGGGGGTCTGTCAATCATGGCTTCGGAATCATGGAAGAAAAATCTCTACATTATGTTCGCCGCCGAATTCATCGTGATCATGGGCTTCAGCTTCATCCAGCCGTTTATGCCTCTTTATGTCCAGCAGTTGGGCAGTTTTACTGATAGTGAGGCGGCTTTGTGGTCGGGGATTTCCATGGGGGTCAGCAGCATTGCCCTGTTCTTGAGCGGTCCGGTATGGGGCGTTGTCTCCGACAGGGTAGGTAGAAAGCCCATGGTTCTCCGGGCCTTGTTTGGCAGCGCTGTTATCCAGACACTGGCCGGGTTAGCTCCCAATATCTATATTTTTGTAACGTTACGTTTCATCCAGGGTCTTTTTAGCGGTACGGTACCGGCCGCTTCGGCGCTGGTAGCCTCCACCACCCCCAGGGACAGGACTCCTTACGCTATGGGGCTGCTCATGTTAGGCGTGTTCCTGGGCAATACCATCGGGCCTTCAATCGGCGGTGTTCTCGGCGATACCTTCGGTTTTCGAAACAGTTTTTTTATCGCCAGCGGCCTGCTCCTTATTGCAGGCTTGGGCGTCCTTTTTCTTGTCAAGGAGAAATTCGAGCGTCCCGTTAAGGAGAATTCCCTGGGCGACGTCTGGCGGCTCTTCTGCTCCAAGGCGATGCTTCCGCTGCTCGTGACGATATGCATCATCGGTATGTCCCAGAATGTGGTACAGCCTGTTATCACTCTTTTTATCAAGGAACTGAACCCGACCGGCTCGGCCTCGACTTCCGCCGGGCTGGCTTTTGCCCTGCTGGGTCTCACGGCGGCTGCGTCTTCACTTATAGCCGGACGTTTGGGCAGACACATCAGTCTCATGAAGGTGCTGGCTTTTTCCTGCCTCGGCGCCGCTTTGCTGAGCCTGTCTCCCATCTTTGTGACCACGTCCACCCAGCTGATTGTCCTGGTGGGTTTGATGGGTTTGTTTCAAGGCGCCAACATGACCTCCACCTCGTCGCTCATCGGTCTGTCCCTGCCGGTCAGCCAGCAAGGGATAGCCTACGGTCTTTCGCAGAGCGCCACTTCCCTGGGGAACGGGTTAGGGCCGATTATTGGTGGAGCACTAGTGTCACTCCTGGGCTTAAGATACATCTTTGCGGTGGCCTCGGGGCTTTTTTTGCTGGCGAGCGGCTTGGTCGCCAGGTGCATCAGGGGGCAACCTCTGAAAGAAGCATAACGGCGGCTCAAGGTCATTCCGCGCCTGTTTTATTGTGCCTACCGGTCGTCAGCTTTTCTTTGCCGAAGACTTTTTACGGCAGCCCTCGCACAGGCCAAAGATGCCCACGTGCCTCAGGTCGGCGCTAAAGCCGTAGTCACGGAGCAAACTATCTTTTAATGATGAAAGGGTCGCTTCATCGATGTCAGTTATCTTCCCGCAGCTCTGGCAGACCAGGTGATGGTGGTGACCGCTGCCCTCGGCGTGATAGCGGATACGCCCCTCTCCCAGGTCAATCTCATACACCATGCCGAGCTTTTTTAGCAGCTCCAGAGTGCGGTAGACCGTCGAAATATTGACGTGGGGATATTTAGCCGCCACCTGGGCGTAGATTTCCTCGGCGCTGATGTGGTCGTGGCTGCTTTCCATCGCCGAGAGAATCATCAGCCGTTGGGGCGTCAGGCGGTACCCTTGCTCGCTTAGCCTGCCGGTAATACCGGCTGTTTCGTGCATCTTACCACTCCGTACTTTCTCTCTGTTCTTAAAAACAATATCAAAACCGGGGGAATTATGCAATAATCTGGCAACTATAAGGGAAAATAGCTATAATACAGTAAACCACGGGGGTTTTACTTGTAATACTAGCGCTGTTTCTGCGTATATATTTTAGTAACCCGAGAGCATACATTGAGTATTATTTTTATCATCATGATGAGTTCGGACGCAGGCAAAGCTGCCGTAAACGCTATTGAGGCTTTTGCGGCGTTTTACGAGCAATACCTGCCTAAAATATTCAAATACATCAGCTACAGGATAAACGATAAGTATCTGGCCGAGGACATTACCTCCGCCGTATTTGAAAAGGCTCTAACTAAATTTAGTCAGTATAACGCGGAAAAAGCGGCGCTTTCAACCTGGATATTCCGCATCGCCCGGAATACTTTAATTGACCATTACCGCTCAAATAGCCGGGGGCATACCGTCGAGCTGGATGAAGCGCTGGATACTCCGGAACACGATAAGTCACCCGAGCAGGCGGTGATTGAAGAGGAAGAGAGCCGGATGCTCAAGCGCTGCATCGCGAAGCTATCACCGCCGGAACAGGAAATCGTTTCGCTCAAGTTCAGCGCAGAAATGACGAACCGCCAGATAGCCGCCACGCTCGGTCTTTCGGAGTCGAACGTGGGCGTTATCCTTTACCGGGCGGTCCGCAAACTGAGGAATGACTTTGAGGGGTGGAGCCATGGGTAGGGAACAAAAGAACGAAAAAAAGTTTGCTGAATATTTAGACCGCATCCTGGCGGGTGAAGAAATCAAGGCCGACCCGGCTATGGATGAAGAACTGCGCGCCGCCCTCGATTTTGCCCGCAAGATGACGGAACTCGGCGATAAACCTTCCACGCAATTCCAGGCGCGATTAAAAGCCGGATTGCTGCAAAAGCTGGAGGCTCAGGAAGCGGCGCAAAAAGCGGGGCAAGGTTCATTCTGGGATATTTTCCGGAGCCATCCTGTCTGGCAGGGCGCTGTCGCGGCATTGGTGGTTATCATCCTGCTGAGTGTTGTTTGGCGAGCCGGGTTTTTCCAGCCCTCCATACCCATATCCGTACCGGCTGCTACATCGCCAGCTACATCTACTTATTTACCGGCAACTACAGCGGCTCCGGCTTATGGGTTGGATAAGTTGTGGCCGGTCAGCATAGAAGCTAAAACGGATAAATCAACTTATCAGCCCGGTGAAGCGGTGAAGATTGAGTTAACCATGAAGAATACCAGCCAGACACCGCTTACGGTACAGGACTTTCCGCCGATATTAAGTGTCATGCAGGAAAATACGAAGCAGCCGGTCTATACTTTTGCCGCCGGGACAGCCGTGCGGACACTGTCGCCGAACGCAGTTANNAGTTACCACATACACTTACACCTGGAAACAGGTCGATTTTAATGGCCAGCCGGTTACTGGTGACTACTATATTGAACTGGAAGACCTGGAATATAACGGTATTCCCATTCAGCTTAATCTCAATAACCCGGTGCGCTTTGAAATCCTGTCGAGCACCGTTTATTGATAATTTGTTTTTAAACTGTAATACCCTTCGGGCTTTAGCGTATATATAGTCAAAATAACACCCTGCCCTTGACTTAAGGAAGAGTGAAAAGACCCGAAGGAGGCAACCGATGAAAAAACTTTATTTTGTCGTATCCCTGGTCATGTTGGCGCTAATACTGATGTTGAGCGCGTGCGCATCATCTTCGCCAGCGACAACTTACACACAGCCAAAAACTACAATAGCGGCTGGTACCAAAGCCGCGCCGACCTACGCACCCACAACTTCGGCGCCATATTTCTCGGGAGTGGTGCCGGCGCCTGCCATCACCATTCCGTCAACAGGTGCATCGGGATACACTTCTAATCAACCCGGTTCCAATACTATCGGGTTAGCGACGGGCGGCGCTAAAGACATCAACAATTTCCGGCAAAACATCAGCAATAACTACCTGCCCCTGCCCACCGATATCACTTATGAAGGCCTTTTCTATGATTACTACTTCGATACAGGCGCGCAGGAAGCAACCAGTAAGTTATTCGCCCCTTCTTACAGCTTCGCGGTCACGCGCGACCCGCTTTCTCAACAAACTGAATACTATCTTTCGGTCGGCCTGAATTCCGGCATGAAAGAAGAGGATTTTACACGCAAGAAACTAAACCTGGTCATCGTGCTGGACAACTCCGGTTCCATGGGCGAGCAATATACCCAGTACTATTATGACCAGTACGGACAGAGGCAAGACGCTTATGCCGGGGAAGGCATCACCCGTCTTACCAAGATGGACAGCGCCAAAAGCGCGGTGGTAAGCATCCTTAACCAGCTTGAGGACGGCGACCGTTTCGCCATCGTCCTGTTTAATAGTTCAGCTACCCTGGTCAAATCTATGGCATTGGTGAGAAATACCAACATGGGCAACATTATCGATGATGTGCTGGATATTAACGCCGGCGGCAGCACCAATCTGGCGGCGGGTATGGATATAGCTACCGGGCAGTTCCGCAACCTGCTTGAAGTCAACAGTTACGATTATGAAAACCGGATTATCCTCCTGACCGATGCCCAACCGAATACCGGCGATACCAGCAGTTCCGGCATGATGGGCACCGTGACAAAGAATGCCGCCAACCGGATTTACACCACCTTTATCGGCATCGGGGTGGACTTTAATTCCAGCCTGATAGAGCAAATAAGCAGCGCTAAAGGCGCCAATTACTACTCGGTAAAATCTCCGGGGGAGTTCCGGCAGAGAGTGCAGGATGAGTTCGACTTCATGGTCACGCCGCTGGTTTTCAACCTGAGCCTGAATTTCGAATCGCAGGGGTGGCGCATAGAAAAAGTGTTCGGCAGCCCCGAGGCCGACCAGGCAACCGGCCAACTGATGAAAATCAACACCTTATTCCCCTCCAGGAGTGAGGGTGGCGAGACGAAGGGGGGTATCGTTATCTTAAAATTGAGAAAGATGACTTCACAGTCCGATACAAAGGTTTACCTGAAAGTCACCTACGAAGACCGCAACGGCAAAAGCGACAGCAGCCAGGAAGTGATACAACCTGAGGCAACATCGCCCGAATACTTCGATAACAGCGGCATACGCAAAGCCATCCTGCTCAGCCGGTACGCGGCGCTGCTGCAGAACTGGACGATTGACGAACGCCAGCATGTGCAGTACAGCAAGCCATGGGACCCTGTCTGCAACGAGGACATGGGGATAATCATTCCGCCCGACCCGTACCTGAGCCAGTGGGAGCGCACGTCGCTACCGCTGATGGTCTCCCCATCTTATCAAAGGATTTTTCACACCTTCAGTCAGTACTTTGAAAAAGAAATGCGCGGTATAGGGGATTACACGCTGGAGCAGGAGCTTGGTTTATTAAATAAATTAGCCGGATAACAGCCAATCTTCACTCTTCCTAAAGCGCCGGGCCGCAGGCACCACGGTCCGGCGCTTTTATTTTTTATACGCCGGGCGGACTTGCATTCTTCATGCCAATGTTCCTTATAATATGGGACTGACTCGAAGGAGGCGACAATATGCCAAAGCTGGAAGAAATGCAGGCCAGGATGACCCGGCTGGAGGACATCAAACAGATTGAGAAACTTCAGCATATCTACGGTTACTACCGCGACTATGGCGACTGGCAGAAGGTCGTTGATTTGTTCGCGGAAAAGGACGCCTCGGTGGAGGTGGAGGATCACGGCGTTTATAAAGGTAAAGAAGGCGTCAGGCGCTATTATTTGGACCTGCTGGGCGAAGGCGGGAAAAAACCGCCGCGTCCCGGGTTGCTGCACATCATGTTTCAGCTCCAGGGGGTGGTGACGGTCGCTCCTGACGGTAAAAACGCTAAAGGCAGGTGGTACGGCATGGGCATGGAAGCCCGGCCTACAGCATCTTTACATGAGGGAGAGCTCCGGCAGACATGGATACACGGCACTTACGAGAATGAGTACATGAAAGAAGACGGCAAGTGGAAGATAAAAAAACTTCATTTCAACCTTTGCTTCCGAACGCCTTACGAGTCCGGCTGGCTCAAGGTGCCGGTGGTCGGCCAGCAGGGCCAGGACGCTTTAATAAAGCCCGATGCCCCACCCACCGCCTATTTCCCTTACCCCTCCGGATATCATGTCCCCTTTTCCTTTAAAAACCCGGTGACCGGCAAATAGTTTTTTGATAGAAAGGAGGCATGAAAGATGAATCTGGCAGAGATGGAAAAACAGCTAACACTCATGGAAGATATCCAGGCGATAGAAGACGTGCAGAAGATGTACGGCTATTACATGGACACACACCAGCGTGAGCAGATAGTCAGCCTGTTCTCGGATGACACCGAGTCGTTCGAATTAGAAAGCGTGGGGCTGTACCTGGGGAAAAAGGGCGTGAGGCAGTTTTTCCTCGAAAACGACCTGCTCAAGGGAGACGAAATGAGCGTGCCGAACTGGATAAATATCCTCATCATGATGTTCCAGGACGTCATTGATGTTGCCCCGGACGGGAAAACGGCCAAGGGGCGCTGGAACACCTGGCTGGCCGAGGCGATGCCGGTGGGCGGGATACCGCGCCAGCAGTGGTGCCAGGGCTACTATGAAAACGAGTACGTAAAGGAGCATGGCAAGTGGCTCTTTAGGAAGCTGCACTGGAACGTCACTGTTTTCACCTCCTTCGAGGCGGGGTGGCTTAAAGTGCCGCTGCTGGGGCTGCTAACGCGCCCGGACGCCGACGCGCCCGCGCCCCATTTCCACCCCTACCCGTCGGGCTATCACCTGCCCTACCATTACCCGCACCCGGTTACGGGGGAGTAAAGGGGGAGGCGAATACCCATTGACACTGATACCTGTGTGGGCTACACTGTAAATCAAATCTTGGCATGAAGCATCTTTCAGGAGGGAGCAAATGGCAAAATTCGAAGCCAATATGGAAATTAAATGTCCTATCGAAAAAGTATTTGCTTACTTGAGCGATTTTAAAACCTGGTCGAAATGGGAACTGGCCATGTCGGAGATTGAGCTCACTTCCGGAGAGTGGTTAGCTGTCGGCGCGAAATTACGCGGGATTAACCAGGTGATGAATCAGCGGATACCGTGGACGGCAGACGTGACAGAATATAAGCCGAATGAAATAATTGTGCTCAACGTAACTTCAAAAATGGCGCTTATCGCCGAACGTTTTTCGGCGGAGCCCGTCGAGGGCGGCACGAGAGTAAACATGGCGTACACAGTGGAGCTGCGCGGTATGGCCAAGCTCGCCTCATCCATGGTTATGGGCATTCTGGAAAAACAGGTGAATGAGAACCTGGCGTGTCTGAAAGGAATCCTGGAAGGTTAGCAGTAGATGAGTTAATCAGGTTACTTCTTTTCCCTTTTTATGGCCAGTTTTATTACACTTTTTACATTAGCCACATCTTCCAGTTTATCTATTATCTCCACCAGTTTTTCAGCATCGTTCCGGCTGACGGTCTGGGAAAAATCCACCTGGACCATGAACTTGGCCACCAAAGCGTCCCATGACAGCGGGTGAGGTATTTCGCCGGTGGCTTCTTTTACGTAAATGGACAGCGTGCGGCCGTCTTTCATTCTTAACTCAAGCTCCACGCCATCGTCTTTAGCCAAATCGGGCGCCAGCTCTATTTTACCAATCAGGTTCTGCACTTTGGGGTCGCGTATCGCTTTTTCCGTAAAGTTTACGGCGGTCACGCTCTTCCTCACCAGCGCCGTGGCGGTAGAGTACCGGTAGCTAAAGAGGGCGTCGCCGGTAGGGTAGTCCCCAATTTTATACGGTTTCATGTAGTGGGCATAGCGCATCGGCGGAGACAAGCGCAGGGTAACTTTAACTATGTCATCGGTGTTGAATTCATGTTGCCGCGTAATCGCCAGCGCCGCGTCAATAGCGCTGTGGGTAGGCCGCCCGCCCGGATAAGGCTTAAAAATAAGCTCAACATAATACTTTTTACCAAGGTCGCGGGTCAGGACATCGGGATTATCACAGCCCGGCGTGAAATCATTATAGTAGCCGTTTTTACCAAAAAACGGGTCTTTGATGCCCGTCCAGCCAGCTCCGGCCAGTTGCGCGGCCAGGACGCCGCTGCGGGCGGATGTGCCCTGGCTCAGTTTGAAAGTAGTTGCCCCTTCGGAAAGACCGCCGCCGGCCCCGGAAATCATGTTTATCACGATTCCGAAGGCATTTCTCAACTGCGCGTTATTCAGGCCGAGCAAACGCCCGGCGATAGTTACTGAACCGAAAGAGGGCATCGTGCCCNNTGGCGATTGGCTTAAGCCTTGCTTGCCTGCCTGGCTGCGCTTCCATGGTTCAGCCGCCGCCGCATATATCCTCTCGGTGACGTCATCGCCTGCCACCAGGGCGGTAATCAGCTCACGCCCGCTGACGCCCCGGCTTTCCCCTACGGTTAAAGCGGTGGAAACCGTAGTGCCGCTAACGTGGCCGGGATACCGTTTCCCATCGATAATAGTTAAAAGCGGCTCCCAGTCGAAGGAGCGGCACAGGATAGCATTGGCCCAGGCGACCTCATGGGCGGGCGCTTTGATGCCATAGGCCAGGATAGTGGCTTCTTTTTTGCCTCCCCAACCCTTTAACAGGTCTATCATTGCGGCATTGCCGGGGGCTGCGGCGCCGCCGATAGCGCACCCTATCACGTCCAGGATGCGCTTTTTCGTATTTTCTATTGTTGCTGGGTCAATATCCTCGAAACGCGTTTTGAGGACGTTTTCAGTTAACGCCCCGACAACTGCTTTACCATCAGGTAAATCTGCCATGATATCTTTAACCTTTTTTATATTCGACGACAGTCGGTTTCTTGCCGGGGGTAATTATCTTCTGCATGAGTTCTTCATTCAGTTCCATGCCCAGGCCGGGGCCGGTGGGCGGGTAAAGGAAACCGTTCTCAATCCTGGGTACCTTTACTGCGAGGTCGTCGGTAATTGGTTGGCTGACCGTATCCAGGCAGTCATGCAGGGTAAGCGGGCCGGTATTTTCATGCTCGATATGCCCCATCCACTCCGTCCCGGCGATAAAGTGTGCCTGGGCGGCGCACTCGAAACCGGATCCGGTCAGACAGCCGCACATTACCGGTATATTCGCCGCTTTGGCGATGGCGACCCATTTCTGCGACTTGCAAAGCCCGCCGACTCTGGCAACCTTCAGGAAAAATGCGTCCGCCGCCTTCTGTTCGATGATTTCCAGCAGGTGGCTCAACTCGGTGGTGGACTCGTCGGCGCAGATTGGTATACCCACATTCTGGCGCAGACGCGCCATCCCGGCAATGTCCCAGTAAGGCACCGGCTGTTCGAACATGAAAAGGTCGTACTTTTCCATCTTCTTTAAAGCGGTCAGCGCCTGGTAATAGTCCCAGCCGCCGTTGGCGTCCATCCCCAGCCTCATATCGTAGCCGATAGCTTCCCGGACAGCTTTAATACTCTCGATATCTTTGGCCGTATCGTTGGCGGCTACTTTCAGCTTGATGCTCTTGAAACCGGCTTTTTTAATCTTGACGGCTTTTGCCGCCATCACCTCGGGAGGCCCGTAGGTAATGACCGTCCCCAGCGGTATTTTTTCGTTACAGAGACCGCCCAATAACTGGTAGACGGGCACGCCCAATTTCTTGCCCTTTAAATCGTACAGGGCGAAGTCAATCGCCGTAATGGCCTGGTTGTTGTGCTTGGTCATCCGGTCCATTTGCGTGGTGAGCTTTTCGATATTCATAGGGTCGGCCCCGAGGAGAAGCCGGGGCGCAAACCACTCGTTGATAATCGCCATCAGCGAGGCCTGGCCTTCGCCGATATATCCCAGCGATGTGTGGCCGGCTTCGGCGATGCCGGTGATACCTTCATCGGTATGAATCTTTACGACAACCGGCTCGGAGGCGGGGATGGTGCCGGAGCCCATATGGTGCACCGTCTTGTATTTAAATTGCACCGGGAAACATTCAATCTTGGTAATTATCATTGCCCCTCCTAACATCTCTCAGGTTTCAATAACCATCAAGTGACCTATATTCTAATTCTATTTGTCCTTTACAGTCAAACACAGGTGGAGTACAATCGGGTTACTTGCGTTTATACTTTATATAAAGGGGAAAGTAATATGCCCGCAGACACCATTATGCAGCAACTGGCGCAGTTCGCCGTAGACACAAAATGGGAGGCCCTGCCGCCTGCCATTTCGCACGAAACTAAACTGCTTTTGATGGATACGATAGGCTGCGCCCTGGCGGCATTAGCTACCGATAAAGGAAAGATGAACCTGGCCCTGGCGAAGAGGTACGGCGGGCCGCCGGAAGCATCGATAATCGGTACAAATGATAAAACGTCTCTACCTACAGCGGCGATGGTCAACGGCGAGCTGATGTTTGCCCTGGATTTCACGGCGATGATAGCTGGCGGCAATGAACCGTCTTACGTTATTCCCGCTATACTGGCGATGGCCGAAAGCACGGGAGCCTCCGGCAAAGACCTCGTTATAGCGACGGCGATAGGACTGGAAATCTCATCGAGAATAGCCCGGGCGGTACTGCGGCAGGTCATCGACCCGTCGGAAGCCCAACCCCCGTTGCCGCTAAAGCTGAGACGCTCCGGAAACGCCTATTCCAACTTCGGCGCGGCGGCCGGCGCGGGCAGGCTTTTAAAGCTGAACCGGGAGAAAATGTCCCACGCTTTAGGCATCGCCGGACACCTCTGCAAAGTCCTGACTCACGGCAGATACGGCTCCGCCGGTCACCGCTGGTCAGCGAAATACGGGGTGCCGGGGTGGCAAAGCACCGGCGCAATAACCGCGGCGCTGTACGCGGAAATGGGCTATACCGGCGACCTGACCCAACTCGATGATGCGGAAAACGGGTTCTGGTATTTCGCCGGGTACCAGGGATGGCGTCCGGAAAAAATAACGGCAGACCTGGGCAAGACCTGGCTCTACAACTACCGCATGCACTATAAACCCTACCCCTGCTGCTCACTGTTTCACGGCGCTTTGGACTGCTTTTACGAGATTCTGGAGAAAAATGTTTTAAAGCCTGAAGAAATAGAGAAAATCTATATTTTCGGTCGGGTGGGCATGGACCATCCGTTGTACGGCAACCGGGAAATAAAATCGATATCCGATGCCCAGTTCAACCCGCGCTATATATTTTCCGTCGCCGCGCACCGGGTAACTGTAGGCGTGGAGTGGGTGGACGCGGCGACTATGACCAATCCGGAGATACTGCGGTTTATGGATAAGGTCACTTTTGAGGAGTACCGCAAACCGGCCGGGAAAGGCCCCGCGAATGCGAGCCGGTGTGACGTTATAGCGAGAGGGAAGACATTCACCTCGGAAAAAGAGTTTTCCTGGGGCACGGTAGGCACGCCGGCAGCTATAAAGGACGACGAACTAATCGAGAAGTTCCGGCACAACGCGGCGCGGGTGCTTTCAAAAACACAAACCGAGAGGGCGGTCCAGGCTTTCATTAAGCTGGAGGAAATCGAAAACATTTCAAAGCTGATGAAAGAAGTCACTCTAAATAAGGGGTAAAGGGGCGCAACTAAAACGGTTTCAAGATAGCGCGATACCGCAGCCTGTAAAATATCGCTGCGACAATATAGATAAGGACAAAGCCCACCAGCGCCATCACCAGCGCGAGTATCAATACACTATTAATAGCACCCAGCCAGGCCGCCGCGAACGGGAAGATGCTATTACTCTCCACACCGATTATCAGACATACCAGGTTTATCAGTAGGAAGAGTATCACAATAAACCCTAAGCCGGCGAAGGTATGCTTAATGTCCGCCCAGCTGAGCCTGATATTGGAAGATACGCAGATGGCCAGGTAGAGGAAGACCCAGAAACGCCAGTCGGTCAGGTTGGCGGCGGTAAAAATCAGCTCGACCAGCGCCAGTGCCGAACCGCTCCAGACTTCCCAATAGCTACCTGCGGAGGTCAGGTTAATCTCTTTAGCCTGAGTTAGTATGCTGTCCCATACCCGCGAGCTGCCGGGAATCAGCAAATAAAACACGCCGAACAGCACAGCGCTTCCAAGAACCACCGGCCCTATCCCGATGAATAAATTACCCAGGATATGCCACGGGTTTTTCGGGTTCCATTTGTGGTAGACGTAGCCCAGCGTACCGTTGACTTTATCCGGCTTAAACAATTTCATATCGACGATTTTATGGCCGAATATCAGGCAGAAAAGGGTATGTCCCAGTTCGTGTATCGGCGTGCCCAGCCATGCTAAAAGATGAACCCCCCTGTTCCCGAAAGCATTTTCCAGGGACTTGTAGGTCATCTGGGAAAGGAAATTTATCAATAGCCCGATGACAAACACCCCGGCGAACAGGGAGGCCATCTGGCCGAACGTGGCGACGATGAGGTCTCGGGTAAAGAGAAGCACTGGCATATCTTTTGAATGATATCTGTACCGTGCGGGCCTGTCAAGAAAGGGAGTTTGGTGAATAGTATCTTAGGTACCCGCCCCACAACACAGCGGGCTGTTTACCGGGACGCAATCGGACGAGCCTGTAAACAGGACTTTAATTGCCGGTACTGGGACTTCAGTAATGTCGTTACCCCCAACTATTTCGCTATTGATGCCCGGCTTCAGTGCTCCTACTATAGTAATACAAAGAGAAATCGCTGAAAGGGAAGTGAGATATCATGGCAGGTGATAGGAAGAAAGCAGATGTTATCGTCACCGGTGTATCAGAGGTTGACGATAAATTAGGAGGGGGTATTCCTTTCGGCTCTCTGTGCCTGGTTGAAGGCGATTCTGATGCTGGTAAAAGCGTTTTATGCCAGCACTTGGCCTTTGGCACGCTAGGTTCCGGCCAACACAAAGTTGCCTATTACACTACAGAAAACAGCATCAGGAGTCTCATCGCTCAGATGGACTCCCTCAATCTACCAACGCTAGACTATTTTCTATGCGGCAATTTGCGAATCTACCCTCTGGCCTTCGGTAAAGGAAACTGCCGCGAAGTCTTTAAATTGCTGACGACCCACATATCCAGACTACCCAATGATTTTAAGCTGGTAATATTTGATTCTATTACCTTACTATTATCACATAGCAAGCCGGTGTTCATCATTGATTTCTTCGCCGATTGTAAATCTCTGTGTGAAAAAGGCGTATGTATTATCATCGTAGCGCACTCCTACGCCTTTGAAGAGGATGTCCTCTCCAGAACCCGTTCGGTATGTGATGCACGTTTCAAGCTCAGGTTAGAAGCGGTGGGAGACCGCATGATAAAGCTTATGGAGGTCCTCAAGGTACGCGGCGCCGACCGGCAAACGGGGGATGTGGTCAGCTTTGACGTAGAGCCCAAAATGGGCATGCGCGTTATTCCTCTAGCAAAAGCCAGGGTCTAAGCAGTGAGGTAACTACACTAATATAAATAGACGATTGTTACATGCCCGAGAGAAATTAAAACATGTAAAAACCAGGGAGTTCTGCCTATTTTACGGTATGGTGGGCGGTACTTTACAATAGACAGAACCACGACGTTTAAGATAGCGTTCAATCTCAAAATTGTTTCAAATGTGCGATGAAATTCGGCGCAACTTCACCCAAATTCCGTCCAGTCTTGCCCGATTTCCTCCCGACCACTTGGAAGTCTTATCGACGGCAAGCCACTTGACGGCTGAGTCGTAAGGTCCATCAAGAACCCAGCCTTTGTCTAGCAGCGGTTGAATTTCGTGTAATACGCGTTTGGATATATTTGCATTGGCAATTGCGCCACTTTCTGGATGCGGCGGTTCCTTCATGTGATCAATAATCATCGGTGATTTTGCCCAATCAAGAAATTCTTGACGATATTCCACTTTAAGCTGGGAAGGAGTCTGAACACCTTGTTTTTGAGGAACACCACAGTTTAGGCAGAAATTCGCATCACTTGGTAGTTGGTGACCACATTTGATGCAGAACATTGAATCCTCCCAAAGGGTACATTGGTGGGCGGTACAGGGATCGAACCTGTGACCTTCAGTGTGTGATACTGACGCTCTAACCAGCTGAGCTAACCGCCCGGAATATCATCTATTTTACCCCTTAAAAGCCCTTCTGTAAATCGGGTTTAAGGAGAAAAGCGCCGCCTACTTAATGTGTTCAAATATTTTTATTTCCGGTATCGTAACGTTTTGGGAGGCCGACTGGCTGTATTGGGAACTGTAAACCAGCTTGTAATTAGTTACGGCTTCCAGAGGTACGGGACTAACGAACGGGCTGGAGCCGACGATATCGTAATTACCTGATTTCTGACTGGCAATAAAGTCCTGCGCCGCTTTATAGCTGGAGTATTGTTTGGCGGTCGTGACGACTTTATACTGGATTCCATTGGATACCTTCTTGTCATAAGTAACGACTAAAGGGCTCCCTTCGGCTACGGCTTGACCATCAAAGCTATATAGCCTGACCGCGAGCGTGCGATAGAAGTCAGGAGTCATAAGCTGTCTGGCAGTGTAAGAGCCATTGTCGGGTATGTAATAGACATCAAAATATTTATTCTGGTCCTGTTGTGCCCAATCGACGACGGCCCATAACTTGGAGACTATAAGGTCATAATCCGCGATGATATAAGATGAGCCCAGTTCGTCCACAATCTTATTGGACGCAGATACATTCTCGGACAAGAAAAGGTTAGCGGTCTTGGTGATAGGCGTCGGAGCTTGAGAGGGGTTGGTGGATGGTAAGCGGTGCGCTATCCGTGAAACCCAGTAGCCGTAATCCCACCATGTCGTGACGCCGTAAGCCGTAGCCGGATATTTAAAGTCCAAATTATAAAGCTTGTAATAAGCATCGGGGTCGCCCAGGGGGTCCGGGGTATTATCCTTCATCCATGTTAAAGCCTGCTCCCAGCCGTCCGAGGGGGCATAGGGTGCGGCTGAAGCCGTTACCACAGCACCGGTGATATNNTTTAGCCTTAGAGGTTTCTACCCTTTTTTCACCCGGGTTTTTTTCCGGTTTGGCGGTCAGCCTCTGGAGTCCCGCCAACCAGATTATCTCCCAGGAGATATAGGCAGAAAGCACGGCAATATTGACCACGAGATAATACGCAAAGCGGCGCTGCACCAGCGTGGCTACCAGTATTATCAGAGTCCAGATAATAAAGAGAGAATAGTGTTCCTGTTCACCTTTTTGTTTGATATACAGCCAGATTAAGATTCCTAAAGATATGAGGCCAAAGCCGGGAATAGGCCAGGATTTGATGAGGAAAAAGCTGGTGGTAAAGTTACCCCAGGCGACGGCGGTAGTAAAGCTGCCCTGTGGTGAAAGGAAGGGCTGCATTTCCATCGTGGTCGTGGCGGTAGACCCGCCTCCTGGAGAGAAGACGAATAGGAAGTTGTTCCACAGCGCATTTACTGCTGCGGGGCTGACGGCGTATAAAATACCGATAACTATTGCCGCCAGCACTATCAGGGACAGGGGGTAAAATATCTTGTTTGACCCCCGGCTGGCTTTATTAGTCTCTTTTTTCAGTAGTGCAAGCACAATAAACCCAATAGGTGCTAATAGCCCAAATAATGCCCATAAAGCACTTCTACCCTTATATTTTGCCCAACCCCAACACCCGAATAATAAGAACGCAAGCCCTAACAGCCACATTGGTATAAATAAATATAAATAATTAAGGGAAAATCTACAAAGGATGAGCAATATTATTCCCGCTGGAACTCCAATATTCCTTGCTTGCTTATAGTTGATTAACCTGGAAATCAGTCTTGAAGCAACGGCCAGTACCGGCGGGATAAACAAAGCGGCGGCCATCGCCAGGGAGACATTCTTATCCGGTGAAAGCGGCAGTAAGATGATATCCGCCATCAGGAACACGATAAACCCGATAATGCCCAGGTGGTCAGATGATTTTTGCCTCATATGATTAACAATGGTCTGAATGATTAAATAGACCGCAAAGATAAAGACAAAGAGGAGCGCACCCATCCACGTAATAAGGTAAATACCCAGGAATAATCCTGCCAGCAGGCTGAAAATAAGGGGCATGGTGATGACTTTACGGTCGCGTTTTACCAGGTGACTGAAAGTCATCGGACTCTCTCCATCCTGCTTAGCCCCGGCTGCCTTAATGGCCAGAATCAGGAACATGGCGGCTACCGTACTAAAAAAGGTTTCCGCGACGTGATTATCGGTGAAGCCAAGAATGGAACGCCCCATAAATTCACCCGGTAGTATAGCCGTCAGGAAAGCTGCCGCCACTCCCACCCAGCGATTGAATAGCGCTTTACCGATGAAGAAAACAGGGATGATCGTCAGCGCCGCCAAAACGGCCGGGTAATAGGCACTCACTACGTCGACCAAATGTTGTGTCGGCGAACCCAGACCGATTATCCAGATTATTATGGCCAGCAGCCAGTCGAAGAAATGGACGCCGCCGGTGGCACTGCCTCCCGGGAAAATGTAGTAGGGGTCGAAGGCGGTGACATGGGGGAAATTATGAACCAGATTATCAACGTATTCCATGTGGTAGTACGCATCGTTACTGGAAAACTTGACCCACCCTCCGGTGAAGATAGAGTCATAAGGGAGAGCGACGCGAAACAGCAGTGATAAAACGAAAAACAGGGCTATTAAAACAACGATGAGTATGGTTACTTTTGACTTACTTAAATTCATTTTCTCACCCTTTTAACCGACGGCGACCTCCGGGTTATTGACGTCAGGCTCATTATGACACATAACCCATACACGGGCAAGCTAAATGCAACGCGGCTGAGTTCCTCCGGTAAAAGCCGGCCGCCGTAAGAATACCGTCCGGTAGATACCAATTCAATGGTAAGTGTAGCCAGCTTTATTTTCCCCCCTGATCCCGCATCCCCATGAAGCCTCCCTCAACATACCGGCTAAGCGGTACCCCGCCAGCCACACCTAAAGCCTGACCGGTGATAAAAGACGACATATCCGACGAAAAGAACAGCACCGCATTGGCGATGTCTTCCGGCAAGCCGACTCTCCCAAGCGGCGTAGCCTGGCCCAGTTTGTCGAGCGCGGCGCCTCTCTCACTTTCCGGTATCATGCTGAATACGGGGTCCCAGAACGGTGTTTTAACCGGCCCCGGCATAATTGCGTTAACAGTAATATGGTAGGGAGCCAGTTCGTAGGCCAGATTAAAGGTCAACCCCAGAATGCCGGCCTTGGCCGAGTGATATTCGGACGACGGTCCGGGTGGACTGTAAACACCCATTGAAGAGATTAATACTATTTTCCCATATTGCTGCTTTATCATATACGGCGCTACTTCCTTGCAGAAAAAGACGTGGCCTTTTAAATTCAAGGCCATTATAGAATCATAGTATTCTTCATCAACGTACTGGATGCCCTTTTTAGGACTTCCGGCCACTCCGTCGCGGCTTTTAACCTTGCTTCCCCCGGCGCTGCCGACCAGGATATCCACCCTGCCGAACTTTTTAACCGTCTGGGCCACGCAACCCTTGATTTGCTGGAGGTCGGTGAGGTCACAGTGAACAAAGATACATTCCTTTCCCTTTTTCGTGGCCTCCGCTGCCGTTTTCTTCCCCTCAACTTCATTAATATCAGCGATGACGCAGGAGCAGCCTTCTTCCGCGAAGAGCAGGGCGGTGGACCTGCCCATCCCCGTAGCCCCGCCGTTGATAATGGCCACTTTATCTGGTAGCAGCTTTTTCATTTCCACCCTCCGGTAAAAAATAGTCTTTGGTGTTTTTGAATATGAATCAGCCTCATCATAGCGCAGGGCGGGCAATACATCAAGGTAAACGCGTAACATCACTATAACATCCCGCTATTGACACTGGCCTGTTTAATGTTAAAGAATAAAGGCCAACAGGAGGATGCTTTATGAGCGATGCCGCTATTATAGTAAACAACCTGACCTTCAACTACGGCTATCTCAAGGTAATCGATGATATTTCTCTGGAAACTCCCAGGGGCATCAGCTTCGGTCTGCTGGGCTCTAACGGGGCCGGAAAGACTACGCTTATCAGACTTATGGTCGGTTTATTAAAGCCCGCCGGCGGCAGTATCTTGTGCCTGGGAAAACCGCCTTCACCGGCCAATGCCCGGAATATCGGCTATATGCCCCAGTTGCCTTCACTGTATACCGAGCTGACGGTGGAACAGAACATTGATTTCTTCGCCCGCATTTACGGTCTGAGAGACCGGCAGGCGCGTTCTGCAAGGGTGAACGACGTTATTAAGCTGATTGACCTCGTGCCCAAGCGCAAAACCCAGGTCATAAAGCTGAGCGGCGGCATGAAACAGCGGGTCAGCCTGGGATGCGCCATCGTGCACCAGCCGCCGCTGCTTTTCCTGGACGAACCTACCGTCGGCCTCGACCCGGAACTCAGAGTCCGTTTCTGGGAACACTTCGAGAGCCTGACGCGGGCAGGCAACACTTTAGTTATCTCCAGCCATACCATGGATGACGCCGCTCATTGCCAGCAGCTGGCTTTTATGCGTGAAGGGAAGATTATCGCCCTGGGGTCTCCGGCGGAATTACGCGCGGCTACCGGCAAGCCTGATGCTAGCCTGGAAGACGCCTTTTTATATTTTATCCGGCGCGGGGAGGTGCAGGCTAATGTATAACATCTTTACGATTGCCCGGAGGACGATTATCCAACTGGCGCGCGACCGCCGTACATTAGCGCTGATTATCATCGTGCCGCTGGTTATTGCCAGTCTTGTCGGCGTCTCTCTGCCCAGCAAGCAGATGCTGAATACGCTGTTGCCGGCCTTGTTGGCGACATTGATACTGTTTTTTGGTTTTCTACTCAGCGGCATCGCCTTTTTAAGAGAGCGCGCGCAGGGGACGCGGGAACGCTTATTGGCTTCGCCGGTATCACGATTAGATATCGTAGTCGGCTATCTGCTGGGTTTCCTGCTCTTCGCCATGGTTCAAACGCTAATTCTCTTTTTCTACGCGGTATATGTCCTCAAGGTCGATTTCAACGGGGTACTGTGGCAGATTATCGTTTTCCAGCTTTTAATCGGCATTCTTGCCGTGTGCCTGGGTATCTTCATTTCCGCCTTCGCCAAAAACGAATTCCAGATGGTCCAGTTCATCCCTCTCCTCATCGTCCCGCAGATTTTTGTCTGCGGCGTGATATTCTCAGTGGATCAGATGCCGGATTATCTGCAATGGCTGGCCAAATTTCTGCCCCTGACTTACGCGGTGGACGGCATCCGCGCTTTAATGCTCAATGGAAAAGGCCTGATGGATATCGGCAAGGAAATAGGCGTGCTGGCGGCCTACGCTATCGGCCTGATGATACTGGCCGGAATCAGCTTGAGACGCGGCAATGCGACTTGAAGATAAAGCGGCGGGCCTTTTTTGATAGTAACTGGTGAGCCGTCAGGGATTCGAACCCTGGACACCCTGATTAAAAGTCAGGGGGTGTCAACGAGCTTTAAATGAGGTTAATTTATAGCTAAACCGACCAAAACCACCCTGATTTTCCATACTGATCAGAGTATCACCTTTTCTCCCGTTTGCCTGCTGATTACTTGTCTGTATTATAACATACTTGTCCAGCAGGCAAGTATTACAAAAACCTAATATACTCATAGTAGTGCGGAGTATGATTATGTTTATTTCAGGAAGGGAGGGTTAGTCTGTATTTCATATTGATCGTCCCATTGAACTAAAGAGCATTTCTATGTCGGATAGTTTAATTATCTCACTTAAATGGCAAATTGCCAGGCCAATTTTCACAATCGTCTCAGGGCTTGGGTTTTCCCTGGTTGGATTGGCTTCTCTCGGCAATATAAACGAGATTATGAACTTTATCTTCCTACAGATGACTTGGTTCTCTTGGCATCGCTGCCAGTTGAAGCCCGAAGCTACGAGTTAGAATGGCTTCTCAACACTGGCTACATGAGTTCCCGTTATCGGCAATAGCGTCTGGTTCCCCATTTTCATTTTTCCTATTGACTTTATGTTCCAGTGGATTTACTATAATGGCTAGAAACGGTAAAGCTACCCATAGGAGGTCTGTATAATGGATGAACGGAGGCGTCGATTAAAAGAAAATCAAAATCAAGGACGATGGGGAGAATTGTTCGGAGATGACCAACTAATAATACAAGGCTATGAAATTGAAAAACGCAAAACTCCCGACAGGCACGTTATAAAAAGAGATATTTTGGGGAATATTGTAGATGACCGGCTAATTGATTATAAAACGGGCGATGCTGAATTAAGTGAAGACCAGGAAGAATGTGGAGCCGAAGAATATAGGGTAGATTTACCACAATTTTTAAGAAAATTCACTCCTCCTTTTTAATTTTCGCCTTACACTTGGTGATATTAGGCTGTCTAACAGCATGAAAGGCCTTTCTCTTACGAAAATAGCAATCTGAGGGAGTCCTAAGGTTGAAAGAAAGAGGGTAAGTTTGAGGGGCTGAAGCATCACCAGTCAATTTGGAAATCTTCAACAATACCGACATTCACAGTCACACTGGCCAAGCGATTGCGGTCCTCCGGCCATAAGGGTTCTATGGTGTACTTATCCCCGATTACTACGTGTGCTATGGTGTCTAATCCACCATCATCAACGTAAATTAAGCCTTTGTCTGTTGTATTAAAAGCGTTCAAAGCGTGGTCTGTATTGACACTCACGTAGGCAGCTCTTATTCCGGCCTTTTCTGCATCATTGTGTAAAGTCTCAGCAAAGTCAGCACAGACAAAAGAGCCAATAACATAGGGATGCTGGTCTGTTTTATCATTACGTAAGAAGTTTATTAGTTTTTCCAAAGATGGGTTCTTTGCATTAGGATCGTTATGTAACCATATCCTATGACCGTCACCTCCAACAATAACAGTCATGATACCAGGTTTAAGAGTTACTTCCATTCTTTCTCCGTTTTCACCTGACCAAAATACAACTTGAAAGAAATTGGGCATAGTATTGAACATAATGATTAGGCAAATAGCAATGGAAAAAATAGCCGCTATCATGCCTTTTCCAAATCCATTGCTGAATAGCCCTGCGATTAAGAAGCCAACCCCGAACAATCCAACGAATGCTTCCCATGGAATAAACCAAATAAAAAACTCCGGCCATCCATCTAACCAAGGGAATGATATAATGTTTAGCCATGTTCCTAGTCTAAGAAGAGTAAAAGTAAGTAATATCGCTCCAACAACTTGCGCCAAAATGCGTATGAATATTTCAGCAACTATGTTATTCAATTTAGTCGATTTTTCAGTATTTTTAGTTGTTTGTACATCATTTTCTCGAGGTATAACTTCTACCACCTGGGATACGAAATCAAGATCGATACCATTCTTCAACGCCGTATATTTTATTAACAATTTCCCAGTATCTTTAAATTCGCTGGTGATTTCTACATCCTCATGGCTGTTTGCTGGTATGGTAACTCCAGGCACAAAATCATCCTGGTTAGATATTAATGCCACAGTTACAGGATAGGCTTCATCATTCCGCAACCTAACAAAGTATTGGTAAGTTTTACCAACATACACCTCTTGAGGCAAATCTTGGATTTGTAAAGAGATTCTTTCCATATGTAACCAATAGATTATTAATAAATCACAATAATATTACAACTTGCCAACGTATGAAAACAAATGGCGAAATATAACATGATGTCAGCCTTGAAAGTGAAGGCGGACTCTCTCTCTCTCTCGTCCGCCGTAGCGAACAAGGACGCAAACCCCGAAGGGGTGCGCTAGCAATGCCATGCCTAACATGTGATGTTGTCTTTGAAGGCATATTTATTCTGCTAACAATTTGCTAACAGAAGCAAGATAACGGGTAAACATCGGATGGTACTTTACGCACGAAGGCACCTATGAGCTATCAAGGCCATAACACGAGTTTGAACGTAAAATAACGGCGTGGTAAAATGGAGGTCAAAATCACACACTGAAGGTCACAGGTTCGATCCCTGTACCGCCCACCATACCGCTCAAAAGGTAAAACTTTCGAGAAGACCTTCCAGCTCGTGTTCTGATGTCCGGTTCGAACCCCCCCAATTGGAGCTGAGTGGACAGAAAGAAGAACTTTTTATTTAGCTTTCAGTTTGACCACCTAGCACTATGAAAAACGCTATCGTCAGTATAGCATCAAAGCTAAAAACTGGTAAATAGCAATTGACAGTCTCCCGACAATGCATGCTTACTCCGGGTAACATTCAGATGGAATGTGCAGTCTGAATCTGGATTAAGCTTCATTGATGGTGGAGATGGAGTAGGGTCGAACTCCACCTACCTACGTAGCTGAACTGGTCAAAAAGCTGAGGGCTTTCGAGGTTTCTTTTTATGGGCAGGCGTAGTTACCGCCCTTTCAAACTATGCCTACAAACCATCTCTGTTCCGCCCCTGTATCGAGATGATCACTAATACCTTTTACCTTGAAAGAAGTTTCCATCGTGACATATCGTTAATTGACAACCTATTTTTCATATGTTAAAGTCTCTGCAAAGTATCACAATGTGATAATAATATTTATAATGTGATATTGAAGTAAATCAATTAACTGGACAAAAAATCTTTAAGTGTCTCTTTCTTATATTTACAACCTTAAAAATAAATAGAATTAAAATGATGATAAAAATTATTGTTAATAATTCGGCTTTAGGAGAAAAGACAAATGAACCGAGCAAACCGTTATGAAAAACTAGAAGCTGATGTAGTAGTGTTAGGTGCCGGAGGTGCAGGACTTGCGGCCGCGGTCACTGCGGCCAATAAGGGAGCCAAAGTAATTGTTATCGAGAAAAGGCCTATACCAGGTGGCGCAACCTTATTCGCCGGGGGCACTTTCGCGATTGAAAGTCCGGTGCAAAAACGCCTGAAAGTCCCTGAAACCAAAGACGATGTATTTAAAATTGTTATGCAACATTCCCATTGGACATTAAATGCGAGGATTGTCCGGGCGTGGATTGATAAATCAGGAGATACCATCGACTGGTTAGAAAAAAAAGGGTTGAATTTCCGCCTGATACGTTTATATCCAGACCAAACGCCGCTGGCTTTGCATTGTGCCGAGAAAAACGGCTCCGCAATTATTAACGCTCTTATGAAAGATTGTAACGAACTTGGCGTCAAGGTTCTTTTAAATACCAGAGCCGTTAAAATTTTGACGGCTAAATCAGGTTCGCCAAACGGCGTAACAGTCAAATATCAAGAAAAAGAAACGGTCATTCCAACTAAGAGCGTGATTATCGGTACGGGAGGATACGGAGGATCGAAGAGTTTATTGAAAAAATATTGTCCTGGTTATATTAGCAGGGATTATTCGATTAACACATTGAAAAAGATTCACAACGGAGATGGTATCCGCATGGCTTTTCAGGTTGGGGCTGCAAGCGACAGTTTGGGGCACCTGTTATTTCACGGTCCGGTAGTAGAAACCAGTCGATTCGCCTGGTTTCCGTTCATCGAAGCCTGCACCATCTGGGTCAACAGGGAAGGTGACCGTTTCATGTCCGAAAGTGCTGATTTCAATCCTTTTGAATCTCCTAATGGCGTTCTACGCCAACCGGGACAGATGTGTTTCAGTATTTTCGATGAAGATACTAAGCAGTACATGGTTACAAATGGGTTGGACAGATCACAGGCAGGCACCCACCTGGATCCAATTAAATTTAAAGAGTCATTAAACAATGCCGCGGCAAAAGGAGAAGCCGGGACTTTTAAATCTCTGGACGAACTCGCAAAATGGATGAAAATCGCTCCCCAAATACTTAGGGAAACGATTAATGAATATAATGCTTATTGCGATGAAAAGCATGACCACCTGTTTTTTAAGAATAGTAAATACCTTCGAGCTTTACGCAAGCCCCCTTATTATGTAGCCAAATGTTATCCCGGGCATCTTTCAACGCTTGGCGGAATAAAAATCAATCATCGTATGGAGGTCATGAATCAAGATTGTAAACCCATACCGGGATTGTACGCCGGAGGAAACGATGCCGGAGGCTTTGCGGGGACAAGCTATAATGGGCAGACTGCTGGAACCGGAAGTGGTTTCGCTCTTGCCTCCGGTCGTATTGCCGGAGAAAACGCGGCAAATTATGTTTTATTAAGTCGTTAAATCGATAAAAATGGATGGGAGATAATAATATGCAAGATCCGGAGGATTAGGTATACCTCCAGAATCGAAGTCCTTATTCTAGTTATCATCCGCTCGGGTAACGGTTGATTTCCCCAACCCTGTCTGCCCACAATTATCCAAGTTCTGTTTACCCCTATTAAATTTAAAAAATTGTGAAATGTATCATATTATGATACAATACTTTTTAAATTCAGGTATAAATTTCACGAACATTTTTAGGAGTGGTAAACGTGCAAGTAGAAAACATGAAATCTTTAATGAAAACCTTCGACATTCTGGATTTATTTTTAAAAGGCAATTACCCTTTATCAGTAACTGAGATTTCCAGAACTCTAAATTTAAATAAAACAACCGTCAGCAGAATCCTCTCAAAACTCGAGAAGCGGGGATATCTCCGGCAGGTAGAGAAGCGTGGAAAATTTGTTCTTGGTACCATATTTTTGGAATTTTCCGGTATTGTTAAAAGNNGAAATAGCACTTCCTTTTCTCTTTGAATTGAACAGATTGGTGAAGGAGTCTGTAATTATCGCGGAATGGGACCGACGTAAAGATGTTATTACTGAAACTTTTCATGAGACCAGCTATACGGAAAGCCCTCTAAAAGTTGTACCGGATGAAGGCACATCGATACCATTATTTTGCACATGCCTCGGTAAAATCATTTTAGCCGATATGTCAGAAAGTGAACTTGAAGTATATTTTAAAAATAATCCTTTTAAAGGTAGAACTCCCAAAACAATAATCGATATTGAAACCTTGAAAAATCAACTGGTTAATATCAGAAGAGAAGGAATAGCGTTTGACAATGAAGAATACGCCATCGGAGTTTTCGGGATTGCCTCCGATATTAAAGATAGCACCGGTAAAGTAGTCGGTTCTGCCGGGATCTTGGCTCCTTCCGCACGGCGGTCACGGGATGAAATGCTGGAGCTTGCACCGATTCTAAAACAATATTCCAATAATATATCCAAACAACTCGGATATAAGGATAATAACCTGAACAATTAATTACAAAAAACGCTGATAAAGTTCCCGCAGTATCGAGTTGTCTTCCCTGTATCTAATCCATTTATGACGGTAATTAGCATCATTTAAAATAACTTGAGCTTCGCCTATCCTCTTTTTGTCCTCAAATTGTATTTTCCCAGAATATTCATTTTCCTGGTATCCCATAAAAGACGATTACTGTAACTGGTGTATTTTTGACAATTATTCACTCCTTATATTTCAAATTTCGCCTTCGTCCTTTCATCCTGTCCCCCAAGCTTCAAAGCAATTTATATTCAAAATATTTAATCTTACGAAGTAATCCAATAGGACATTTCAACCAGCAAATAATCTTCAATAAAGTACTTGACTTTCTTTTAAGGTTGTGCTAAATTGGGGCACAGTATCATATTATGAATATTAGTACCATAATATGATACAATAATTCAGGTCAATTAGTCGAAGTTAATTTAAATACAAATCAAAAGGAGCGGGCTTTGATTGTAGAGAAATTATCCCAGTTGTTAGGCAAAGAAAACGTAGAATTTAAACCCGATATATTGGAGTCTTTTTCCAGGGACTTAAGCTTCGTGAGCCCGATAAGACCAGCCTATGTTGTAAAAGTGAAAAATCTCGAAGAAGTGCAAAATCTAGTGAAAATCGCAAATGAAACACAAACCCCACTTATCCCCGTCAGTTCGGGGGCTCCTCACTTTCGGGGAGATACCGTTCCTGGTACTGGCGGGGCGGTCATTGTCGACCTTAGTGGAATGAAACGAGTTATCCACATCAGCAGAAAGCATCGTATGGCCATGTTCGAACCAGGTGTCACTTTTGGAGAATTGATCTCCGCCGTAGCTAAAGAAGGGTTGAGGCTTAATATTCCTTTAGCTCCACGCCGTTCAAAATCTGTGTTGGGAAGCTTGCTGGAAAGAGAACCCGTTGTAATGCCTATCTATCATTGGGATATCAGTGACCCGAGCGGTTGTTTCGAAATAACATTCGGAAACGGTGAACTATTCCGCACAGGCGCGGCAGCCGGCTCCGGTACCATTGAAGAACAGTGGGCTGCCGGAGGTTCTCAAAAAGAAGCCGCCGGGCCGTCCTCGGCTTCCTGGTATCGTTTAATCCAGGGTGCTCAAGGGACTATGGGCATCGTTACCTGGGGTACTGCGCGGTGTGAAATATTACCTAAACTGGAAGAGCCTTATTTTATCGGTTCATCAAATTTGGAAAATATTACCAATGCGCTACATTGGTTGGTCAGGCTTCGACTCGCCAATGAATGCCTTGTCCTGAACAACGTCGACGTAGCAGCTTTGCTGGCTAATAACGGCACAGAATTCCAAAAAATAAAGACTAGTTTAACACCCTGGATATTATTCTTTAATATTGCTGCCTATGATTATTACCCTGAAGAAAGAATTAAAGGGCAGATGGAAGACATGAACGGCGTAGCCAAAAAAATCGGCGTTCAGGCCGTAAAAACCTTGGGGAAAATCCACGCTAACGAGTTTTTAAAAATAATCCAGCAACCGTCTTCCGAACCTTATTGGAAAATACGAATTCAGGGCGCCTGCCAAGATATATTTTTCCTCACCATCTACGAAAAACTTGATGAATTGATAAAAACAATGCATGAGGAAGCCGATAAGATAGGTTTTACAACGACAAACATCGGCATCTACCTCCAGCCAATCGTTCAAGGCGTGAATTGTCATTGCGAGTTCAACCTCTTCTATAATCCTCTAAATGCTGCCGAAACAGACAAAGTTAAACAACTTAATTCTATCGCCACCAGAAGTCTGATGGAAAAAGGCGCTTTCTTCTCTCGGCCATATGGTGAAAATACTTCGTTAATCATGAACCGGGATGCCGCCACTGTTGCTGCTTTAAAGAAAGTGAAGCAAATCACAGACCCCAAACATATTATGAATCCCGGTAAACTATGTTTTTAGTTTATTTCGATTAACGCGTTCAGATTATTGTTTAAGGAGTGAAGAAATGGGATTAGAAGAGTTCAGGGATGATATGACAACCTGTTGCCGCTGTTCAGCCTGCAAGTTTGTCCCCTTGGAAACTCTAAAAGGATATGACCATGTCAATATCTGCCCGAGCATTTCCAGATTCGATTACCGCGCGTTTTCTGGCGGAGGCAGGTTGGGCATTGGCGTGGCGTTGCTGGACAAGCAATTGGATTACTCATCTCCCAAACTGCGTGAGATAATCTATAACTGCCAGATGTGCGGCGCCTGTGACGTTTCCTGCAAATATGCCATGGATATGGAAGTACTGGAGCCGATGAATGCGATACGAAGCGAGATGGTTAAACATGGGAACGCTCCCCCTGCTTTGGACAAAATGATTACCAGTTTGAAAAACGGTGGACCGATGTTGCTGGAAGGCAACGCCGGGCAGGGAGAATGGGCGAGCAAACTGGGTGTTAAGGACTATACAAAACAAAGCGTTCAGGTCATTTATCACGCCGGCTGCAGAACCAGACATGATAAAACTCGATGGGCCGTCGCACAACAAACGGTCAAATTGATGCAAAAAGCCAATATAGATGTGGGCATTGCCATGGATGAGCCATGCTGCGGAGGCCGCGCCTATCAGATGGGCTATCAGACCGAAGCCGCCGATAAAGCCAGAAGCAATATGGAATCTATTAATAAATTAGGCGCCAAAACTCTTGTTACCGGATGCGCCGAATGTTACTTCGCTTTTAAGGTGCTCTATGACAAGTTCGGGGTTAAAGGAGATTTTGAAGTTCTCCATACTTCAGAGTTCTTCAACCGCTTGGTCCAGCAGGGAAAACTAAAACCCACGAAGAAAGTCAATCTGACCGTAACCTATCATGACCCCTGCCATCTTGGACGGCAAGGTGAGCCTTACATTCATTGGAAAGGCCAGAGAGTACCCGGCCAGTTAATCATTTTCGACCCTCCAAAGGAGTTCCGCCGCGGGACGAAAGGTGTCTACGAACCGCCGCGGGAGCTGTTGCAGAGTATACCGGGTTTGAAACTGGTGGAAATGGACCGTCATAAGGAATTCGCCTGGTGCTGTGGCAGCGGCGGAGGCGTTATAGAAACGAACCCGGAATATGCCCTCTGGACGGCCACGGAAAGAATCAATGAAGCTGCATCTACAAAAGCTGAAGCCGTTGTTACCGGTTGCCCCGGTTGCGAAAGTCTCTTCGAAACCGCGATACGGAAAAACAACAAAAACTTGAAAGTCTATGACATCGTTGAAATCCTGGCCATGGCCACTCTATAGGAGGGTATGATTAATGACGCTTAATAAAGAACAATACACTGCCTTTGAGGATATCGTCGGTCCGGAATATATTTCTAGCGATCCGGCCATACTTTTTTCTTATTCATGGCGTTCCGGGCTGTATGCCCCACCCCAGGATTTTTCGCCGCTTTTCGAAGCCATAATTTTACCCCACACTAATGAAGAAATACAAGCCATCGTCAAACTTAGTAATAAATTCAAATTACAGTTCAAAGCTTCCAGCACCGGATGGGGGCCTTATAACGACGCTACTGCACCGGGGTGCGTTAAATTGGACTTGCGGCGGATGAACCGCATAATTGAAATCAATGTCAAAAACATGTACGCCGTAGTTGAACCCGGCGTTATCGGTACCCAACTCCAGGCTGAATGTATGAAATTGGGATTGAATTGCAACCAGAATGGAGCTGGCACTAACTGCTCGGCATCCCCGATAGTGGGTCACTGTGGTTTTGGACATTTAAGTCAAAGTGGGAGTTACGGTGAGCGTAATCAGTTGGCGCTTGAATGGATTACTCCCGAAGGTGAGTTGGTATGCTTTGGTTCTCTGGGGTCGACCGGAGCATGGTTTTGCGGAGATGGTCCCGGTCCTTCTTTAAGAGGGGCGGTCAGAGGTAACGTAGTCCCAATGGGAGGATTAGGTGTGTTCACCAAAGCTGCAACTAAACTTTATCATTGGCCGGGGCCGACATCCGTAGAGTTGGAAGGAGTCTCCCCTAGCTATGTTCCGACATCCATCGACAATCATTTTTTAATCCGCATTTATTCGTTTCCTGATATGGAAATGATGGACCAGGCCCAGCGAAAAATCGGTGAAGCGGAAATTGCCTATGAACTCATGGGATTCAATAAAGGCATGGCCGCCTCCAACATCGCCACCAGCAATGAGGAAATGCTCAAGCTGCATGCAGAATTTAGTAATCTCCTGACAGATTTTTGTTTGATGGTAATCATCGGCGGTTATTCAGCTCGTGATTTTGAATATAAAACCAAAGTCCTTAACCAGATTGCTATCGATACGCAAGGCAAATCTTTAACTAAAATTTCAGATGACCCTGAAGTGGCTGCCGGATGTATGTGGAGATGGCTGAGGCCTACAGCTTCTATCCGGGAGGTATTCCGGGCAACAGGTTGCTTTGCGGGTGAAGTCGGGGGAACGGACGTATTCCGCTTAATGGCTGATTACATAGTTGAAACGGCCAAAGTAAAGCAAAAAATGATAAATGACAAGTTGATCTTCGATGACGGCGCTCCGCCTTTTACGCAGTCCATCGAGCACGGCCATTACGGGCACGGAGAATTACTAATCCGTTACATCCCCAACCCCTCTAACTGGGCAGGGATGATGGACTTTATGGCAAAAGCGAACGAAATTGCTATCAAGCAGCACTTTGGCGTTCCGGGGCATGTATTCAGCGACATGCAGCATGATATTTACGGCCCGCATGTAATGAACTATCACAAGTGGTTAAGGAAGATTAAAAAATCATTCGACCCGAACGGAGCATCAGAAGGCAGTCACCATATAACCGTAAAAGAATAAAACGTAACTTGCCTCCGGATCAAGGAAGGAGATAAATCCATGAAACAAAAAGTCGCCGCTAAAACAAAAAACCTGGAAAGTGACATCGTCGTCATCGGGGCAGGTGGAGGCGGGCTGGCTGCCGCGGTCACAGCTGCGGAGAAAGGCGCCAGAGTAATCGTATTGGAAAAGAGAACCATGCCTGGCGGAGCAACAAATTTTGCTGAAGGCCCTTTCGCGGCAGAGAGCCCCACTCAAAAACGTTTTAATGTCACCTGTACCAACGATGAACTTTTTAATATCCAGATGTACTACAATCACTGGACGCTGAATGCCAAACAGGTCCGCGAAATAATTAATAAATCAGGAGATACCATACGCTGGCTGGAGAAAAAAGGCATTGAGTTCTATTTACCGATGATGTATCCCAACCAGAGCCCGTTGGAATGGCATAATCCCACCAAAGGCTGCCCGGAAATCATCAAAACTTTCATGAAAGACTGTGAACAATCCGGGGTAGAAGTACTTTTCAAGACAAGCGCTAAGAAAATCATCCTGGACAAATCCGGAAAGGTGTCCGGGGTTATCGCCAAAGCCGGAAATAAAGAAATTTCACTTAAGACTGACAGCGTTATCATTGCCACAGGCGGATACGGTGGGAGCAGCAGATTGATAAAAAAATATAACCCAACCTTCAATCTAAAAAATATCAGGGTTAACATGCTGAAAAACCTGCACAATGGCGATGGCCTCCGCATGGCTTTTGAGATCGGGGCGGATAACGATGGCCTGGGGAAATTGATATTACACGGGCCGACTACAGCAGCGCGCCCGGCCTTTGGGCTTGCCATCGAAGCAAATTGCGTCTGGGTAAACAAGAACGGTGAGCGCTTTATGCAGGAGAGCGCTTCCTTCAGTCCTTTTGAAGCCTGCAACGGCCTGTTACGCCAACCGGATCAGGTATGTTTTAGCATTTTTGACGAAGCTTTGATGCAATATTCGCTTATAAACGGCTTGGAAAGGCCGTTCCAGTCCAGCTTACATAGTAAAAGAATGCATTCCCAGTGGGATGAGGCCTTTAAACAGGAAGCTGCACAAGACCGAATGGTGATATCCGATTCCTGGGACGGAATTGCCAAATGGATCGGCGTAAAGCCGGATGATTTAAAAGCTACCATTGAAGAATACAATGCCTGTTGCGATAAGAAGCATGACGACCAGTTTGCCAAGAATCCTAAAAACCTGATGGCGTTGCGAAAACCGCCTTATTACGCCGTTAGATGTGCCCCCGGCATTTTATCCACGTTTGGAGGTGTCAAAACCAATCACCGTATGGAAGTAATCGATAAGACCGACAGCCCGATAAAAGGTCTTTACGCCGCCGGTAATGATGCCGCCGGTGGATTTTGCGGGTCTACTTATAACGTCCGCCTTGCAGGGGCCGGGTGCGGATTTGCGTTTAATTCCGGCCGTATAGCTGGAGAAAACGCCGCCAGTTACATTGGGAAATAAGGCTATTTAAAATGAAAAAGCTGGAGGAGTCGGTTATGAGATATCCTTCTCGAAAAGCAAATAATCAGGTTTTGTTTAATTCAAATCCGGCTTCATATATCCAGAAGGCCATTGTGGACTATGTCGAAACCAGCCCTTTAAACTGCATGATGGCCTTTGAAAACAAACCTTTCTTCGGGGAGCCGGTTATTGCCTTCGCCGATGGTGATAGCACCGTGTTTCAGGATTTTAAAAAGACGGTTTCCGAATCCCATCTATTACCACGGGAGATACTTGAAAAACAAATTCCCATCCCATTCCGGCGTCGCCCCGGCTTCGAAATAAAACACGTTAGCGTTATTTCCGGGGCGTTGCCTATAAATCCCGAGATTATCCAAAGCGAAGCCAATTCAAAGTACGGATGTACCTTGATACACAACTACATGGGTTGGAGGGGTGGGCATTGGGGGTTTCTGAAAAACGTTTGTGACTATGTCGAGGTACTACTTTATATCCTGGGACAACATGCGACGACTCCATTTTTTTCGCCTCTCTTTCGTTCTGAACCACAAAAGATGGCTGATAATTGCCGGAAAACCGTTTCCAACTGGTCAGAGCGGCATATTGCCGAGGCATGTGGTTTGGGCACTTTCGGTTTGAACGGCATGATAATCACTGAAAAAGGCGTAGCGGTTAACCTCTTCAGTATCGTGTGTGATGTTGAGCTTCCCCCTACCCCTAAACCTACACAGCAAAATTGTCTCTATTACAGAAACGGTTCATGTGGAAAATGCATGGAACGCTGCCAGAACTCCGCTATTTCCCACGAGGGACGAAATCCCCGAAAATGCCATGAGTATGCTACCAAAAACCTACCTGAAATCCTGAAGAAAAAAGGACAGTTGGAGGGCAGCGACGTTTTTCCTTCTTGCGGCCTTTGCATGACGGGTGTGCCTTGCAGCGATAGGATTCCATAAACCATTCCGGTAATTATTTATCGATCGAGGTGTCTTTATGAAAACAGAAAAAGGAAAGAACCCTCTTGATAGTGACGTTATTGTAATCGGTGCAGGCGGTTCGGGCCTCGCCGCCGCGGTGGAGGCGTCAGAAAAAGGTGCGCGAGTCATAGTAATTGAGAAACAACGCACCTCGGGAGGGGCCACGCCGTTTGCGGAAGGAATCGTAGCCGCCGAGAGCCCCACGCAAAAAAGAATGAATATCGAGGTGACCCGGGATCAACTGTTTAAAAATCATATGGACTATACGCAATGGACACTTAACGCCCGCCTGGTGCGCGCTTTAATTGATAAGTCCGGTGAAACCGTCGACTGGCTAGAAAAGAAAGGACTATCTTTCACCATACGTGGATTATACGGACCGCTCCCCACAGGAAAAACTGACCCGCCGGTGGTGACGATGCGCCCAGTCTTTCATATTCCGCCAAATTGGGGTTCAGGGATTATTAAAACTCTCCTTAAAAGCTGCCGTGAACTGGGTGTTCAGATTTCCTACCAAACCAAAGCCGAAAAGCTGCTAATCGATAAAAAAGGAGCGATAACCGGCCTGCTGGTGTCAAAAGATGGAGCGCCACAGACGTTGCATACTAAAAACGTTATCATCGCCACCGGGGGGTACAGCAGCAATAAAGAAATGATGCGCCAATACTGTCCCCAGTATGATGTCAGCAATATCGATAAGCTTAATGTAAGAAAGACTCACCCAGGAGACAGGATACGCTGGGTGGGGCAAATGCATAACGGTGACGGCATCAGAATGGCCTTTGATATTGGAGCGGCCAGTGACGGGCTGGGGATCCTGCTTATGAATGGCCCCAACTTTGTCGCGGGAAATCATGCCTGGATGCTGGCCATGCGACCTGCCGCTATTCGTGTGAACAGGGAAGGTGAACGTTTTGCAGCGGAGAACCTGGGGCCTTTTGTATCGGACAACGCCACTCTACGTCAGCCGGGACAGGTTATGTTCTCAATCTTCGACGACGAGTTAAAACAAAATATTATTAAAAACGGATTTGGCCTCATTTCCGGCGGGAAATACCGCCATGAAGCCTCCGGCATCGAGCAAGACCTTGAAGAGGCGGTAGCTCGAGGGAGCTGCTGTATTTCTGACTCATGGGCGGAAATAGCAGAGTGGATCGGAGCCACACCCGAAAAATTGGATGCGGCGATTAAACAATATAATGATTTCTGTAAAAAAGGGCATGATGATTTATTCGCGAAGGATGTCAGCTTCCTGAAAGCTATAAAGACCCCGCCTTTTTATGCCTGCCGTAGCTATCCCGGTTTCCTGGTAACGATTGGCGGTATCAAAATCAACGAACGCATGGAGGTCTTGAACCAGGACAACGCTCCTATTCCGGGCCTTTACGCAGCAGGGATTACCGCTGGAGGGTGGTCCGGCTCGACGTATAACATCGGCCTCCCCGGAGCCGGCTGTGGTTTCCCGATTTATGGTGGTCGGATCGCTGGTGGAAACGCTGCCGACAGAAGTTTAAACTCCTAATCCTGTGAAAACTTTTAATTGGGTTTGAAGGGACATATAGCGAATAACGAAAATGACAACTCCCGTCTTACAGGAGGTGAAAATGTAGTGGAATATTTACACTGTAAAAAATTATTTGGCACGTTGGTAAATTTTTCCGGAATAAATTAGGAGGCAAAATGAAAAAAGGATTATTATCCTTGATAGTCCTGCTATCAGTAACGCTCTTTCTTATAGGATGCGGAACCAGTGCAACAACTCCTGCAACGTCTTCCAGCCCGGCAATGTCAACGACCGTAAAAACGACTGCTGCTACATCAACTGCTCCAACAACAACCGCCGCTAAAACCACTACCACTACTCCCGCGGCCGGTCCAAAATACGGCGGTACCTTAACTGTAATCTATGATTCAAGCCCTGCCGGATCTGTGGGGTACCCCCCAGAGTTGACGTCAGATGCCACGACCGCGCCACAGCTAGTCATCGAGCCTCTCCTGAAGGAGAACAACAAAGGCGAGTTTACCCCCTGGCTGGCTGAATCCTACAAGCTGGCTGACGACCGTATGTCGATCACTTTTACACTGCGGAAAGGGATACAATTCCACGATGGCAGCAACTTTGATGCCACCGTCGCCAAATGGAACATGGATAACCAGATAGCAGCAAAAAAGACTTCCACCTGGGCTTCTGTAGATTTAATTGACCAATATACCGTGAGGGTCAATTTTACCAAATGGCAGAATACCAATCTATCGGGTTTTTCCGGTGCCACTTCCTGGATGATTTCCAAAGCTGCTTTTGATAAAAACGGACTTGACTGGGTGAGGCAAAACCCCATCGGAACCGGTCCCTTTAAATTCGTAAGTTTTCTTAAAGATACCAGTTTCAAAACAACAAGAAACACCAATTACTGGAGAAAGGATGCTCAAGGCAACCAACTCCCCTACCTGAATGCGGTTACATTTTTATTTATTACCGATCCCGTTACCCAGGAATCAGCCATGAAGGCCGGAGAGGCTGATATGCTGACTGTCAAACACGGGAGCAAAGTAGCATCTGACCTGGCGGCGGTTGGTTTTACGGTAAAGTCCGCCGCTATTGATACTTCCGTGTTATTCGGGGACACCATCAATGCCGATTCTCCCTGGTCTAATCTGAAAGTGCGCCAGGCGGCGGAATGCGCTATCGACCGGGATGCTATCGCCAAAATGGGATACGGTTTCTGGAAACCGGCTTATCAGATCCCCGGCTCGGCCGATGTGCCCTACGACCCCAATTTCTCTCTCTATCGTAAATATGACGTCGCCGCTGCCAAGCAACTCTTGACGGACGCAGGTTACCCCAGCGGGTTCACTACCAGTCTTATAGCCTGTCCCTTTAACCTGAATCAAGATGTGGTTGTCGCTATTCAGGGTTACCTGGCCAAGGTTGGCATCAAAGCCGATATTCAATATCCCGATGCCGGTAAATTTACTTCTGACATAACGCTGGGGAAGTGGAAAAATGGACTTGTCTACGAACCAATCGCCGGCTTTCCGAACTATATGACGATATTCTCTGCCTTGTTTAACCCCGTCACCAACTTCCATCCGAGCTGGCTTAGAACTCCGGAATGGCTGGCGGCCTATAGTGCCGCCATGGCGGCGCCCGCGCCAGATGCGAAGTTAATGCGCGCCTTCACCGACCTGATGGTTAAAGATGACTCGATGATACCCGTTAATGAAGGCGGTAGAGGGTGGGCGTATATGTCCTATGTCAAAGATATCGGCGTGCTGGAAACGCAGTTGCCGCCTTACCTGAATTTCGAAAATGGATGGTTAGATAAATAACTTTTAAGCCTGTCAAATGGGCTAAAAAATAATGCCTAGGCCAGAGGGGAGAAATAATCGAGTTATTATTTCTCCCCTGATGGCTGGAAATCGCTCGCTCACCAGTAACTAAAATAGAAGGCGCTCCAATAATCAAGTTCGGTAGGTGGACTTATGGTATCGTACCTTATCCGGAGATTAATACAATCATTCTTCGTTTTAATTTTGGTCACCATATTGGTATTCGCGGCTATGCGTATTCTGCCCGGAGATCCGATCAGGATGTTACTCACTCAAAACCAGGAGGCTGAAATCACACAGGAACAAATTAATTTCATGAGGCATCAATACGGCCTTGATAAGCCATTGTATGTCCAGTATTTCATTTGGTTAGACGGAGTTTTCAAGGGCGACCTTGGAAGGTCAATTTTAAACCATGTTCCTGTAGCTAATGAGATATTAAGACGCGTTCCTATCACATTAAACCTGGGTATACCAGCTTTTCTCTTAGGAATTATCCTTGGCATTCCCGCCGGGATTATCTGCGCGGTAAGAAGAGGAAAATTTATCGATACTCTGGTCACCACCCTCGCCAACATTGGCATCACAGTTCCGGTATTTTGGCTAGGTTTTCTATTGGTTTATATATTTGGGATACACTTGAGAGTGCTACCAGTTCAAGGGTATACTTCGCCGACAGATAACCTCTTGCTTAATATCAAACAAACCGTTCTCCCGATTATTTGTCTAGCTCTTTTTCCAATCGCATCAACATCTCGTCAAACACGTTCAAGCATGCTCGACGTAATGAAACAGGATTATATCCGGACGGCCTGGTCCAAGGGTTTACAAGAGCGCTGGGTCGTCGTAAAGCATGCACTAAAAAACAGCTTAATTCCAGTGGTCACTTTATCCGGTATGGGACTAAGCATGATTATGGGTGGTGCTGTTATCGTTGAAACGGTCTTTAATGTTCCTGGAATTGGGCGTTTGGCGGTACAATCAGTCTTCAGCAAGGATTACCCTTATGTACAAGGAGTCGTCCTTTTTATAGCAATAGTAGTTATCGTGGCTAACTTTTTAACTGATATTGCTTACGGCTATTTTGACCCCAGGATCAGATACAATTAACGGAGGAATTTATGCCTGGCAATGCCTCGGGTGTCACCGTGCCTCCACCTAGATTAAATGAATTTAAACGGTTTAGAAGAGTATTCCTCGGGCGCGGCGTCGTTATTTTCGGACTGATTGTTCTTCTTTTTTTTATCATTATCACCATATTCGCGCCTGTTTTAGCCCCTTATGACCCTTATGAAATTGACGTCGGGAACGCCCTTTTACAACCGAGCAGACAGCATCTGTTGGGTACGGATGCAGTTGGTAGAGATATACTTAGCAGAATAATTTTTGGCAGCCGGACCTCTTTATTTATCGGGATTTCTGTAGTCGCCATTTCAACGATCGTGGGCGTAGTGTTAGGAATCACGGCTGGATATTACGGCGGGTGGGTATATACGATTATTATGCGCCTGATAGATGCATACATGGCGTTCCCCATGATTATACTGGCTTTAATGGTGTCTTCGTTGCTCGGTGGAGGAATAAAAAACGTTATTATTGCTTTAACCGTAGCTATGATGCCTGGCTACGCGAGGCTTATATGCGGCCAGGCATTGCACATAAAAGAAAATGATTATATTTTAGCCGAAAGGTCTTTCGGCGCCAGTAATTTTCGCATTATGTTCCTGCATATAGTCCCTAATTGTTTTTCACCCCTCATTGTGATGGTGACGATGATGTTAGGTTCGGTAATCTTGGCTGAAGCTGGCTTGAGCTTCCTCGGTGTCGGCATTACTCCCCCAACTGCCGCTTGGGGAAGCATGGTCAACGAGGGACGCCCGTATTTATTAACCCAGCCGGCTCTTTCATTTGCTCCGGGAATAGCCATCATGTTAGTTGTGTTTGCTTTTAATATGGTAGGAGATGGTCTGCGTGATGCACTCGATCCGAGTCTTAGGGGTACTCTCTAAGAACGAGGTTTTGCATCATCTTTTGTCCTCATTCGACTAACTAATAATAACTGTTTTACTAGATGTTGGACGGGGAGTTCGCTTTTTCTATATACCCTGAACTCCCCGTCCAAGTTTTTAGCTATGAAAAAGCCCATGGGACAAAAACCAGGGGCAAATTTGAATCTGGTATCGTTTTCGGGGGGCAGGTCACTTTTCCCATTTTGTACGTAAAATATCGCATTATGTTTTTCTGTTTGGTTTCATGCGTTAGCAAACGGTTAGCAAAAATGAAAAAGCCCCCGAATTTCTTATTGAGTTCGAGGGCTTTTTAGCTTCAGAAATTGGTGGCGGGGGTTGGATTTGAACCAACGACCTCCGGGTTATAAGCCCGACGACCTACCAATCTGATCAAGGACAACCAGTACCTGGTTATAGATACCTGCCGAGGAGAAGTTTACGATGCAACACTACTTCGGGGAGGCGGAGGCTCATAACCAGGAGAAGCAAAAAACGACAAGAGAATGAATATTATTTCAACCTTCTCCGGAATTCCCATTTTTCATTATTGAAGAGAGGAGATATTAGGCCAAAATCGGCTTATCCTTTTTAGAACGATGTCAAAGACCGGACTACCAGCTAGGACGGGAGGGGCATCGTGATACCGAGTTTCTCTTTTATAAAGCTATCCCGAAAGGCAATTATAAGTCCCATTTTCTGCATTTCGCCATTAAGCCTATTTATCTCTGCATATTTCTTCAATCCTTCGTCGAGTGCCTGGACCAAATCTGTTCGTGTTTTTACCAGTTCACCTTTAATTTGCTCCAATTGCTTCTTGAGAACGGCATTCTCTTCCAGCATGCTCTTGTACTTGGCTTCATAGTTCTTGCCAAGGGCATCGAGAGCGGCTGGCATTTCATGTTGGCGACTCAAATGAGATTTCATGCCGCCTTCTGTTTTTAACCCTGAATGACATATTGGACATTTATATGGTCTATCTTCCATTTTAAGCCTCCTCGCTCGCGCGCCTTACGCGCGCGCGAAGCGTTTATTTTATACATTTAGCCACTGTTAGATGTTGTATTTTTATCCTCTCTGGGAGCTAGCTAGACTATCTTCCATGTCCGGAAGTTTTGTTAAAGTTACCGCCGAGATCGTTTTTAGAATATGGGATGTCTATCCGGTGTGAAACAGGGTTCCGATTCAGAATCCGGTCAACTTTATGCCCCTTTAGTGCGCTTAAACCCATGTGATCCAAAGGCGATGATTGCCTCTCGCTGATCATGGCCTGAGCCGAGGCGTAGTGGACATACTTGCGCACCATCTCCAGTCCGGTGTGACCCACTGCTGTAATCGGAACACATCACCACACTTAAAATTGAGGAAATTTGTGGCATATGTGTGGCGGCAGAGGTGAGCGTGAATCCTCGGCACTCCAGCCTTCTTTCCCCATCGCTTTAGCAGCAGTTTGATGGCATTTGAGCACAGCGGTTTACCATCCAGAGTAAGGAAAATAAAATCATCGGCATCTATGACCGGTTGCGGCCGAAAGTGAATCACATACCTCCAAAGCATTTTCTGGGCAAGCCCGCCGATAGGCACTACTCTCTCCTTGGAACCCTTACCCATTACCTTGAGGTAGCCTTCTTCAACATGCGCATCGTTAGACCGCAATCCACAGAGTTCACTGACCCTAACCCCCGTATCCAGAAGGATGATCAGTATGGCGATATTCCGGCATCCCAATGACGTAAGTGGGTTTTGGCATTTCACCAACAGGTCGATTTCGGTAGAGGTCAGCGGTTCAATCAAGTTAGCTGGTGCTTTTGGCAGTTTAAGATTATGGAGTAAGTTGTCCGTGGTGTAGCCTTCATTGAAGAGCCATGAGGCGAAAACCTTGAGCGTCCTCACCTTGCCTTGGATCGTGAAGGGAGAAAGCCCTCTTTCCTGCTCGTGAATTATGAATTCCCTTACTACCAAGATATTGAACTCGGTAAGTACTATTCTTCTACTTGTGGAAGTGAGGAATCTGGCAAAGCCAGTCAGTATCTCCGAGTACCAGAAAATAGTCCTCGGTGATTTGCTTTCAGCTTTATTGGACTGTTCAAAATGCAGAATTAACTTCTCGAGCTCAAGGTCTGCCATATTAAGGTCCCCCCAGTGTAGATTTCTCTTTCTACTTCCAAACATATACTTGCCTGCCTTTCCTGTACATTGTCCAGCGGGCAAGTAAGAGGGGTGATACGCAGTTTAATTTCCGGACGAGTCAGGGTGTCACTTTTGACTAAAAAGAAAAACCACCCTAAAAACAGGGTGGTTTCGTTTAGCTTTGGATTAGCTATAAATCAGGGGTTTATGGTGAGCCGTCAGGGATTCGAACCCTGGACACCCTGATTAAAAGTCAGGTGCTCTACCAACTGAGCTAACGGCCCGCGAAAACCAGTTCCAGCTTTTAATTTTAACAAATCACACTCGCCAACGCAAGCTGAGGTACGATTTTCATTAACCTCACCCCCTTTTCCCCCGACCGAATCCCCGCTGGAGTTTACCCTGAGTTTAATCGAAGGGCCGGAATGACGGAAAAAGCCAAAGATTTGGTGGAAATCCGTTTTTTGAGCTATAATGCAGTCATTATGGTAACAAAATTCCCATCCCCCGACGAGAAATTCATGCGGCTGGCGCTGAAACTGGCGCGCCGCGGCCTGGGCAAGGTCAGCCCGAACCCGATGGTCGGCGCAGTAATCGTTAAGGACTGGCGCATTATCGCGCAGGGGTATCACAAGGCTTTCGGTGGCGACCACGCAGAGGTGGACGCCCTGAAAAACGCTGTAAAAGATGTCAGCGGGGCGACGCTGTACGTCACGCTGGAGCCGTGTTTTCATTACGGCAAGACGCCGCCATGCGTGGACGCCGTTATCAAGAGCAAAATCGGGAAAGTAGTTATCGGCATGCAGGACCCGGATAAGCGGGTCAGCGGCCGGAGTATCGATAAATTGAAACAGCAGGACATCGCGGTAGAAGTCGGTGTCCTTGAAGCTGAGTGCCGCGCTTTGAACGAGGCCTATATCAAGCACCGCAGCACGGGCATGCCTTATGTGACAATCAAGTTCGCGCAGACTTTAGACGGGAGAATCGCTACCGCCGCCGGCCACTCCCGCTGGGTCAGCTCGGCGGAATCGCAGAAGCTGGCGCATAAACTCCGGGCGCAAAACGACGCTATTTTAGCCGGGGCGGGCAATATCGTTAAAGATAACCCCGAATTGACCACGCGGCTGGTCAAAGGGCGCAACCCGCTAAGGGTCGTCCTCGATTCGAATTTAAGAATACCGACCGATGTGAAGGTCTTTAAAAACCTCGATAAAGCGCCGACGGTGCTGGCGACCACGGCGTGGGATGCGAAAGAGAAGCTGGGGGAAAGGCGTGCGCTGGGGCTGGATGTAGAAATAGTGCCGCCGGACGCCGACGGCCGCGTCGACCTGAAAGCGCTGTTAAAGGCTTTAGGAAAGCGCGAAATTTCCTCGGTGCTGGTGGAGGGCGGCGCGGAAACGATTACGTCTTTCCTGCGGCTGGGGCTGGCGGATAAAATCGTCGCCATCATCGCGCCGAAGATAATGGGCAAAGGCACCGAGACCATCGGCGAGCTGAATATCACCGACATGAGCCAGGTCTTGAAGCTGAATTTTACAAAGATTTATCGCAGTGGTGTTGACATAATAATAGAGGCGAGGCTATAGAGGGGAGTATGTAAACGACTTACCAATATTTAAAAACCCGGGAAGAGCTGATAACCTACCTGCAAGGCCTGGAAGAAAGAAAATGCCGTATCATCGCTTTAGATACGGAAGGCGAGAACAACCTGCACGCTTACGGCGAGGCGCTGGGCCTGGTGCAAATCTACGACGGAACCGACAGCGTCATTATCGACCCGCTCCAGATAGATAATCAAAGTCTTAAATTCCTCTTTGAAAACCGCGATATCCTGAAAATCATGTATGACGCATCGAGCGATTCCTCGCTGTTGAAAAACGCCTGCGACATCGAGATGAAATCCGTGCTCGATTTAAGGCCGGCCGTAGACCTGCTCAACTTAAGCAAGCAGGACCTGCACTCGGTCATCGCCTCAGAGCTGGGGGTCGCTTTAACCAGTAAAGCCAAGTTCCAGCGGCATAACTGGATGACGCGCCCCATCGATAAAGAGGCGCTGGAGTACGCCATCAACGACGTCACCTACCTGTTCAAGCTCAAAGACGCCCTTCTTAAAAAGCTTTTTGCGCAAAACCTCATGGACATGTTTTTCCTGAGAAACCTGCAGGTGCAGAACAAGGACTACTTCCGTAACCCCGATGATAAACACCGCAAGATGAAGGGGTATCACACGCTTTCCGGTACGGAAAAGGAAGTCTTTAAAAAGGTTTTTGACATCCGGGAAAAGTACGCTAAAAAGTACAACCTGCCGGCCTTTAATATTGTTAATAACTCCGACCTGCTTAACCTGGCGCGGGACGCCGGGTATATACACAATATAAGGTTTCCCGGCAGGTTCCGGGACAGCCTGGTGCAGAGTATTTTGGAGGAGTTGAGGGGGGTGGAGAGGGGGTGAGGGAGAAAGGAGGGGGAGTCAAAATATTTCCATAATTTTACTTGTGCAAATGTCTCAGTGATAACACCAAATCCACTAGTGCAAGTAAAAAGAGAAAAACACCTACGTAAAAGAATGTTGCCGCAGTCCAAAACGATACCCCTCTAAAAATACCCATCGTTGTCCAATCAAATATATTGACATCTATTCCTCCCGTAAGGTCTACGGTAAAAGCTAAAGACCTAAACATAATAAAGAGTACTGTAACTACGATAAATTTTTTAACTACAGATATCAACTCCATCCGTGCAACGTTTTTGATTCTCCGGTTTCCAGCGCCAGCAAAAATCAAACCACCTAACGTGGGAGCGATAACTATTATGTTAAAATCAAGAACTGATGAAGTTTTTTCTTGCCCGCCAGCAAGTAGATAAAAAACAAAAGGAATGGTAAAGAATAATACAAAAACATATTTAAAGAAAAAACGAGATTGGGAGCGGGGGATTTTTATTTCTTCTCCAATAATATTTAGGCACGGTGTTATTATTTTCCTCAACCATCTTCTAAACTCATAAATTAACAATATAACGACGGTGAAAATTACTACTACGAGAACTTGAGTTTTTTCAATTAAACCATATGTCAGCCACAAAAACCCTAAAATGAAAGCGATAAAAAGCACCGCAGTAATAACCGGTATATACCAGCGAATTACGTTTGTATTATTTTTTGGTGTTTCCACTTTCCGCATAATTGTAACTCTAATCTCGTATTAATATGTTGTCAAGCTTTCATCCCCTCCATTACCTCCGCTGGTAAATCTCCCTTGGTTCCTCTTTTTCTAAGAGGGAAACTGGTAAGGGAAAAGGTTAAAATCTTTTTCCGGCGCCCAATTTCATTCCCTCCCTTTGAAAAAGGGAGGGTTAGGGTGAGATTTTACAAAGAGAGAGTTGGAGAGGGATTTTTCAATTGTCTCTAATACCCCATTTATGTTCTCTATTACATCAATATTTGTAAATCTTAGAGTTTTTAACCCGATATTTTTCATATACTCATCCCTGACCCTGTCATTTTCAATAGCATCCGGAGTCAAATGTTGGCCGCCGTCAACTTCTATTACCAGCTTGGCCTTCGGGCAATAAAAATCCGCAATATATCCCCCTAAAGGTTTCTGACGATAAAATAAAAAGCCGTTAAGCTGTCTCATCCTGATTTTTGCCCAGAGTAAGCTTTCAGCATCGGTCGAGTTATTTCTAAGCTGCCTGGAAGACTGTTTTAATTTCGGTTCATATATTTCCACAAAGGATTCTCCTTTTCCTGTCTCTCCCTTTGAAAAAGGGGATTAAAGGGTTTTCTCCCTCCCTTTCCTGTCTCCCACTTTGAAAAAGGGGATTAAAGGGTTTTCTCCCTCCCTTTCCTGTCTCCCACTTTGAAAAAGGGGATTAAAGGGTTTTCCCCTCCTTTTCCTGTCTCCCACTTTGAAAAAGGGGGATTAAGGGGGATTTCCTTCCATTACCTCCGCCACCAGAAATATAGACCCCGTCGCGCAGATAAGGTCGTTGGGCTTCGCGTCGGCTAAGGCCAGCTTTAAGGCGCCGGGCACGCTATCCGCCGCCCTTGCCTTTACCCCCCGGTTAGCGAACTCCTCCACTAAAGCGGCGGGTTTGGCCGAGCGCGGGCTGGTTGAAGCCGCCACGATGATATCCTTCGTTATTTTTACCGCCTCGTCCAGCATGCCGGGCACGTCTTTATCGGCGGAAAAGCCCAAAATTAGTATTAGCCGGTCATATTTGAAGTACTTTTTTAAAGCCTCGCCCAGCTTCTGCATCGAGTAGACGTTATGCGCCCCGTCAATAACGAGCCACGGCTTTTTCCGTAAAACCTGTAAGCGCCCCGGCCAGTCCACCTTTTGCAGTCCTTTTTCGATACTTTTCTTATCTACACTTGCCCCCATCCCCTCTAAAAGCTCGGCGGCGGCTACGGCGTTGGCGGCGTTCTCTACCTGGTGCTCGCCCAAAAGCGGAATCCGCAAATCATACTCCGCCAACAGCCCCTTAAGATGGAAAGACTGCCCCTTTTCGTTAAATTTACCCGTTTTCCAGCTAAAGTCCTGCCCCGCTTTGACCAGTTGCGCCCTGCGCTCCCGGCAAACCTTCTCTATAGCGTCCATCGCCTCGGGAAACTGGGGCGCGGTAACGACGGGCACCCCCGGCTTAACGATGCCCGCTTTCTCGGTAGCAATCTTCGCTAAAGTGTTGCCCAGCACTTCCATGTGGTCGTAGCTGATGGACGTGATAACGCAGACCATCGGCTTGACCACATTCGTTGCGTCTAGCCTCCCCCCTAATCCCACCTCCATCACCTGGTAATCAACCTTGATATTGCGGAAATGGGCGAATGCCATCGCCGTGTATAGCTCGAAAGTCGTCAGCTCCCCCAATGTGCCTTCAGCGTTGACCGCCTCGACGTGCGGGCGGATTTCCTCCACCAGCCCGGCCCATTCCGCCTCGGTGATGGGCTTCCCGCCGACGCGTATGCGCTCCGTATAAGAAAGGAGGTGGGGGGAGGTATAAAGCCCGACCTTATAGCCCGCCTGCTTCAGAATCGAAGCTATCATGGCCGAAGTGCTTCCCTTCCCTTTTGTCCCGGCGATATGCACTGTCCGGGCGGCGAGGTGGGGATTGCCCAGTTTTTCCAGCAGCCTTTCAACGCGCTTGGTGTCCCAGACGATGCCGGCGCGCGATATCCGTTCGTAATCGGCAAAGCGCAGCAGATACTTTAAAGATTCCTGATAGTTCATAACTTTCTCCTTGTCAGATAATCATATCTCATCCGGGAAAAATCATCTAGCTGATGTCATTGTGAGCGGTTACAGGGAACAAACATATTATATTAACAATATTAAATATTTTGTGATTATTTTATTAAAAATTAGTCTTGAAAGAGTATTGACAAACACTACCTGTAGTGTTAAATTATAGACCTCGGCACCAAATATTGTGGAGGTTGGCCGTTTGAACTGTCCCTTCTGCGGATATTTCGACTCGAAAGTTATCGACTCGCGCGATGTTAACGACGGCGTCCGCCGCCGGCGGCAATGCCTGCGGTGCGAACTGCGTTTCACCACCTACGAACGGATACAGCCGGTCAGCCTCTTCGTGATTAAAAAAGACGGCCGGCGCGAGGAGTTCCGCCGCGAAAAGCTGTTAACGGGCATCCGCAAGGCCTGTGAGAAAAGGCCGCTGCCCAGCGACGCTGTAGACAAGCTCGTGGACGAAATCGAAGGGGAGCTTTACCAGACAGGCAAGGCCGAGATACCCGGCTCCGCTATCGGCGACATGGTCATGGCGAAGCTTAAAAAGCTCGACCATATAGCCTATATCCGTTTCGCGAGCGTCTACCGCGATTTTGCTGATATCACGGAGCTAAAACAGGAAGTGGATAGCCTGGCCGGACACTCGACAGCGCCGCCCGCCGACCAGCTGCCCCTTATCCCCCCCGAGGCGCTCCCGGTGATGGTAAAAGCCAAACGGAGGGTGCGTCGGTGAGTATGGCCGGGCAGCACAGCAGGAAGCACCCGATTCCCGTTAGCCGAACCCAGATAGCCCGCATCGTCTTCGCTAACGCCGAGGCTATGGGCATACGGGACCGCAAGCTGGTAGAACGGCTGACGACCCAGGTCATTGAGCGCCTGGAAAAAGCGCAGACGGAATTTTTACCAACCCTGCCGGGGATGGAAGAACTGGTGGACAAACGCGCCCGCCGCCAGCTGCACCTCCCCAGCGAATCTGAAATAGAAGCTATGGTTATGGAAGTCCTGAACTCGGAAAAACCAGCACAAAAACAGGAGGTCGAACCCGCTATGGAAACTAAAACCGAACCCATTGTAATCAAAGAAACACAGTCCGCCACCGGACTTACCGATACGGCCTTACAAGTTTTGGAAAAGCGCTATCTGAAAAAAGATAAGCACGGGAAACTTGTGGAGACACCGGAGCAAATGTTCCGCCGGGTGGCGCACGCTATCGCCGCGGCGGAGCTTATCCATAATCCTAATGCCAACGCTAAAGCCATCGAGGATGATTTCTTCCGGCTGATGAACGCGCTGGAGTTTCTGCCTAACTCCCCCACGCTGATGAACGCCGGTAAAGAACTGGGGCAGCTTTCCGCTTGCTTCGTCCTGCCTGTTGAAGACTCGATGGAGTCGATTTTTGATGCGGTGAAATATACCGCCCTCATCCACAAGAGCGGCGGCGGCACCGGCTTTTCCTTCTCGCGCCTGAGGCCGCAAAATGATATGGTCGGTTCTACCGGAGGCGTGGCCAGCGGCCCGGTTTCCTTTATGCGCGCGTTTGACACTGTAACCGATGTCACCAAGCAGGGGGGAACGAGGCGGGGCGCCAATATGGGCATCCTGAATATCGACCACCCAGATATCGAGCAATTTATCAAAGCCAAGGAAAGTATGACCGCCCTGACCAACTTCAATCTCTCCGTGGCGCTGACGGCCGGTTTCATGGAGGCGGTCAAAGCGGGTGCCGACTACGACCTGATTAACCCGCATACTAAAGAGGCCGACGGCAAACTTAACGCCAAAGAGGTTTTCGATAAAATCGTGGACAACGCTTGGCGCACGGGCGACCCCGGTATCGTCTTCATCGACCGTATTAACGCGGATAATCCCACCCCCCAGCTCGGTAAAATTGAGAGCACCAACCCCTGCGGCGAGCAGCCCCTCCTCCCCTACGAATCGTGCAACTTGGCCTCGATTAACCTGGCTAAAATGGTGAAAAAGAAGGGCGCCGCTTATGAAATCGATTACCCCAAACTGGCGCAGACGGTCAAAACGGGCGTCCGGTTCCTGGATAATGTCATCGATGTTAATAAGTTCCCGCTGAAACAAATCGAGGAGATGACGAAAAAGACGCGTAAAATCGGTCTGGGCATTATGGGCTTTGCCGATATGCTGGTGATGCTCGGTGTGCCGTATGACTCCGAAGATGCGCTGAAGGTCGCCGGAGACATGATGAAGTTTATCAATGATGAAGCGATAAAAGCCTCCGTAGAACTCGGCAAGGAGCGCGGCGTCTTCCCCGGTTTCAAGGGCAGCATTTATGACGTTCCGGGTGGCCCGCAGGTGCGTAACGCCACCCGCACCACTATCGCGCCGACGGGCACGCTGAGCATGATTGCCGGCTGTTCCAGCGGCATCGAGCCTCTCTTTGCGCTGAGCTATACCAAGACCGTCCTCGACGGGACGCCGTTCGTCGAGGTCAATCCCTATTTCGAGGAAGCAGCCAAAAACGGCGGCTTTTACTCCGCGGAACTGATGAAAAAACTCGCCGAAGGCGAGCATTTAAGTGACATCAAAGGCATCCCGACAAAAACAAAAATGATTTTCGTTACCGCCCATGAAATTACTCCGGAATGGCATGTTAAAATGCAGGCCGCTTTCCAGCGGTCGACGGATAACGCTGTTTCCAAGACCATCAACTTCCCGCAAACGGCCACGCGTGAGGACGTCGCCCGCGCTTACATGCTGGCCTACGAGGAAGGGCTGAAAGGCATTACCATCTACCGCGATAAGAGCCGGGACACGCAGGTGCTTACCACCGGCAAGAAACAGGAGAAAGCAGTGGTTCCGGCCGGGCCGGTGAAACTCACCCCGCGTAAACGCCCCACCGAGACGAAGGGTTCCGTGGCGCGGGTCAGCACGGGCTGCGGGTCGCTTTATATCACGGTGGCGTACGACGAGCAGGGCATTTTTGAAGTGTTTGCCACGCTCGGCAAGTCCGGCGGCTGCGCTGTAGCCCAACTTGAGGCCATCTGCCGTTTGATTACACTCGCGCTCCGTTCCGGCGTGGACGTGGCGTCCGTGGTTAAGCAGCTCCGCGGCATTCGCTGTCCTTCAATATCCTGGGAGGGCGGCAAATCGATACTCTCCTGCGCCGACGCCATTGCCAGCGTGCTGGAAAAGCATATCGACGGCGACGCCCGGCCCCAGATGGAAGATTACGGCCTGGCCAAGAACCTGGCCGGCCAGTGCCCGGAGTGCTCTAACATGCTCGTCTACTCCGAAGGCTGCTACCACTGCCCGGCGTGCGGATATACCAAGTGCTAACTGATATTTTAATGAATCCTTTACTTGTACTTTGCAGGGCTGGTTTGGCTGTAGGGGGTAAAAATGAGTGTTAAAATTTTCTTTCAAAAAGAAAATATACGAGTTCTCGATTGAACTACCTTTAATTCAAATCCTGATTATCATCCTCTTTCTGTTCAAGTAAGGGCAAGATAATTAAAAGAGGGGGGCACGTCAAAGCCCCCCTCTCTCTACTGTTATCATTATCCCATTATGAACACTGCGAAGTGCCAAAGGAAAATGACGGCATGAATTTCTCAAAACAGATATGGGATCAACTAAAGAATAAGTCCGCTGATGATTTAATTTCCGCACTGAAAAAGGATGGAGCTATCTTAGACACAACCAGGGGTTCAGCACAAGTTTACCTTTATCCTGACAGTAAGCGGATAGCAATTCACTATCATCCCCATAAAACGTACGGCCCTGCTCTATTAAAAGCTCTGATTGAAGATATCGGTTGGAAAGAAAACGACCTGCGGCGGTTAAAGCTAATTAAATAGCGCAGGCAACTTTCAGGTCTTCTGTGTGGTGACTTACGTTGGCGGCAATCCCTCGAGAGTTTTGTCTGGCAACACCCACAGGGATAGGTTCACCGTGTTTTATAAGCGATTCCAGATAAGCAATGGCCGCGTCTCTGGCATTCTGTAAAGCCTCTTCCTTCGTATCGCCACCCACATGTAAACCTTTTAAAGCCGGACAATAAGCATGAAAACCGCTTTCATCAGGCTCTATAATAATATCAATTTTAAATTCTATGGTCGTTTTATTAGTAGACATCATAATATTGTTACTACTATATCAGATAATTGTCAAGCATAATTTCTCGGAATTTACCTTAATATTAACACTGAATACACTTGAAAAACATACTTTTGACACTCCCTCTCTCTACTGCTATCATTACCCCGTCATGCCAATCACTAAAACGAAGTTACTTAACATAACACTAAAAACAAATCATGCCTGTCCATCTGCGAATCGTTTCCTGAAAATGGAAAAAATCCCAATTATGTCATTCCAGCGGTTTTTGACGCACCCCTTCCCCGATGTTATCATTGCATAGAGGATTATTATGCAGCGTTTACGTCTTAGATTCAGCCGGGGAGAGGAGATAAAGTATATCTCCCACCTTGATTTACTGCGCCTGTGGCAGCGCGCCCTCAACCGCGCCGAGATACCACTGGCCTATAGCGAGGGGTTCAGCCCTCACCCGCGCATGTCGTTAGCGGCGCCGCTGGCGCTGGGCGTGACCGGCGAGGCCGAACTGATGGATATTTTCCTGGCCAGGTGGTCTTCTCCCCACACCTTTACCGCCGCCATGGGCCGGCAGTTGCCTCCGGGTATAAAAATCGAACAGGTCTTTAATATCGCCCCGACGATGCCTTCATTACAGTCGCAGGTGCGCTTCGCGGAATACAAAGTCGGGCTCGAAACAGATAAAGAGCAAACCGAAATAGAATCGGCCATCAATGCCTTGCTGGATAAAGAAAGCATCCCCTGGCAGCACCAGCGGGACACCGGGACTCGCCATTACGACCTGAGGCCCCTGGTGGAAGACATTTGGCTGGCCGACTGGCGCAAAGGTTACTCCAACATCATGATGAGGCTGCGCTGCGACAGCAGCGGCTCAGGCAGGCCGGAGCAGGTGGCCGCCGCCCTCGGCTTTGATAAATATCCGGATGCGATACACCGTACCCAGCTTATCCTTCAGACACAATAATTACGTCTACATCTTGACTCATTGCCGGTATTGCAATATTCTGATACATATCAATCATCGAGTAAATTTAGGTATCGGTGAGGCCTTATGGAAAAAGAAATTATCTTTCTTGTAGAAGAAGACTCTGAAGGTGGCTACACCGCAAAAGCTTTGGGTTATTCTATCTATACCGAAGCTGAGAGTATTGGTGAATTTAAAACTATGATTCAGGATGCCGTGCTATGTCATTTTAGCGGGTGTATGGAGTTTTAAGTGGCCGTTCCGAAACATCCCCCGGAGCAAAAAGTCCTCCGCTATATTAAAGAGCGACACCTTGTCCCACCCGGGCAGAAGCTCTTGGTGGCTGTATCCGGCGGGCCGGACTCGGTATGCCTGCTGCATATCCTGTTCAAGCTGAAGCAAGAACTGAACACCGAGCTGCATATCGCCCACCTAAATCATCAATTACGCGGTAAAGAGTCCGCTGCTGATGCCGCCTATGTGGCGGAACTGGCCCGCAAGCTTAAAATACCGGCCACCATCGAATCACGTAACGTTAAAGCGTACCGGAAGCAGCATCGCATTTCACTGGAAGAGGCGGCGCGTGAAGTGCGCTATACATTCCTGGCGGAGGTCGCCGCCAAAATAGGTGCGGAGCGGGTGGCCGTGGGGCATACCGCCGCCGACCATGTCGAAACCATCCTGATGCACCTGATACGCGGCAGCGGCACCAGAGGCTTGAAAGGACTTCAACCCGTTAACGTCTGGAAGTCCGGCGATACCAGTCTTAACATCATCAGGCCCCTGCTGGAGCTGACCCGTGAAGATACAGAGGCTTATTGCCGCCGCCACCGGCTTCACCCGCGTACCGATAGTTCCAACCTGTCTCCGAAGCTTTTCCGCAACCGGATACGGCATGAACTTATTCCGCTGCTCCAGAGCTACAATCCGCAGGTGGCCGAAGCTTTACAGCGAACGGCGCGCATCGCCGCCGACGACCTGGGCTTTATCGATACAGAAGTTACCCGGCAGCAGAATGCAGTAACGCGCCGGGAAAGCGATGCCGTTATCATGGACAGGCAGAAATTCCTCGCTTTATCGCCCGCACTACAGCGTTATCTCCTGCGATCCGCCATCGAATCTATACTCAGCAACCTGAAAGACATTGAGGCAAAACATATCGAAGACTTGATCGCGGCTCTGGAGAAACCGGCGGGAAGGGTAATCGGCCTGCCTGACGGCCTGAACTTTACGATAGAGCACGATAGATACATACTGGCGCCGGACACGGCTTCTACCTGCCCTTTCCCCCCCCTGGAAAACGAATACGCGCTGCAAGTCCCCGGCCGGACAAGCATACCCGGCGGGGATATATTAGCTTCTGTGATTACCTCAGATGAAGCTATAAACCAGTATCGCCAGGCAGATGACTTTACCGCTTATTGCGATTTCGATAAAACAGGAAGTGTTTTTACAGTGCGGCACCGCCTCGAAGGTGACCGCTTCCAGCCGCTGGGTTTAAAAAGTCCCAAGAAGCTGAACATGTTCATGATTGACGCCAGAATACCCCGTGCCTGGCGAGAACGCATACCTATCGTTACCGCGCCGGGACAAATTATCTGGGTGGCCGGCTGGCGCATTGACGAACGGGTGAAAGTCACCGATAAGACCCGGCAAGTACTCCGCCTGGAATTCCGGCGCGCTTTGCCTCAAGTGAACAAAAAAAGAGAGGGGCGTGGAGCCCCTCTCTAAAATCTCTTTCCTAATCAATGCTAGGGTTGAATGCCTGTCCCTGTCACGGTCGGTTCGCCTGCTCCTGTTTCGATTTCGATGTTCCTATCCTCTTCTGAAGCCCTGCCCCAGCGCAACAGGAGTGCCCACACTGCCACTGCTACAGTTATTACGGCGACATAAGTTTCCAGCTGGACAACGGAGAAATAACCTTTTTGAAAGAATATGACGCAATAATTCAAGAGAGCGTGCAGTCCGGCGGCAATCAAATAGAACTTCCAGCCTTTACCTTTGGCCAGGCCATACCCGACCAATGCCGAAGCCGCGATGTGAAAGCCCACGGTAAAGAACTTCTCCCAGAAACCGGCTATCGCCAGGAAACCGTCCGTCTGGAATGCCTGTGTCGTCCAGCCGGAGAGAAACATCTGGTTATGCATCCAGACCGCTTCGAAAATACCGTAGCCGGCGCCCGCAATCGCGCCGATGGCCAGTCCCAGTTTGGGGTCGATTTTCTTGCCGCTGCGCCACCACCAAAATGCTATAGGTATCATTTTAGCGCCTTCCTGTACCAGCCCGGCTATCAGCATTAGCGGAATCCCTAACAGCAGCAGCCATGTCATGAACGTATCACTGCTCAAGGTATTGCCTAGCCAATCCTGTAGCCTGGTCTGTAGCGGGACCTGGATAAAGGAGAACGCCGCCACGGTTAAAAAGGCGCTGACCACAGCTACCGCCCAGAACCAGGGCTTTTTAAAGAGCGGCGGCCAGTGCGCGCTGAGCCAGATAGCGCCAAAGGCTATTCCGAGAGCGATGCCTACCAGCATGTAATTCAAGGAGAGGCCGGGATAAACGAAAAATGATTTAAATAGGTCAACTGAATCTTGAAGCATTAAGTCCTCCCTTTCATAATACCCGTTTCAGCCGCAAGTTGGGCGTTTACGCCACTTTATCCTGGCGGTAGCCGGCCCCGTCGATGATGACCTTGGCTTCGCCCTTTTGTTTGACCACCTCGCCGATGACTTTCGCCTCCGGCAGGGCTTTGGTCAGTTTTTTCACATTCTCCGGAGCGCATATGACTGCCATGCCGATGCCCATATTGAAAACGCGGTACATTTCCGCGATATCTACATCACCCTTTTTCTGGAGCAGGTCGAAAATGGGAGGTTTAGTCCATTTCTTGCTATCCAGCTGCGCGGCCAGTCCCTTCGGTAAAGTCCGCGGCACATTACCCACTAGCCCCCCGCCGGTAATATGCGCCAGCCCTTTGATATTTTTAAGTTGGGGTTTGAGCTGGCTATAGTAGCAGATATGGGTTTCCATGAGCGCCTCGCCGGCAGTCCTGCCCAATGCGGCGTAGCGTTTGTTTAAAGCCGCGGCCGTCTCGCCGAGAATTTTACGCGCCAGAGAATAGCCGTTGGTATGCAGTCCGTTAGAGGGGAGGCCGAGGATAGCGTCGCCGGGGACGATATCCGCCCCCATCATGATTTTATCTTTTTCTACCACCCCAACGATAATCCCCGCCAGGTCGAAATCGTCGCCGTGGTATACGTCCGGTATCTGCGCCGTTTCCCCTCCGATAAAGGCGCAACCGACTTCTTTGCAAGCCGAGGCCAGCCCTTTGGCGATATTTTCTATCCGGTCTGGCACCAATTTACCGAGGCCGATATAATCGAGGAAAAAGATAGGCGCAGCGCCGCAGGTGAGAATATCATTAAAACAATGGTTGGCGATATCGATGCCGAGGGTGTCGTATTTATCCAAAGCTACGCCGATCTTGGCCTTGGAGCCGAGGCTATCTACACTGGAAACTAAAACCGGGTTCCGGTAACCCTTCATCTCGTAAAACCCGCCGAAGAAGCCGATACCACCCAAAACCTCCGGGCCGAGGGTAGTGCGGGCGTACTTAGCGATGCGGGCGATAGCTTTTGATTTCAGGTCGATATCAACGCCGGCGGCGGCATAAGTCTCTTTCAAAGCAATGCCTCCTGCGGGGGAAATTACTGTCTTCCCTAGATTAACAGAAATATCGTTCGGGCTGCAAATAAATATTGCATTCGTCTTGGATTTTAGCTTAAAATAATAAGGTATGCGATGGCGACGTGGCCAAGTGGCAAGGCGGGGGTCTGCAAAACCCCTATTCATCGGTTCGAATCCGATCGTCGCCTCCAATTCCTTCAAAAAACCCCAAAAATAAAGCGGGTCACGCAATTGGTACGTAACCCGCTTATCTTACGCGCCTCCGGCCTGCTATGACAGCTTGGCGTCCATTTCGTCTTCGTAGACGACGATTTCCTTCTTTTCCGGGCCGATACGCACTTTGTAAATATGGAATATCTGGCCGGCGCTCGGGCTTATAGAGTAGAAATTAGAAATCTGGCCGACCTGCCCCGCATACGCGCTGACATTACTTTCCCGCTGTGTCAGGCCCTTTTCACTGACGGGATGGATGATAACCTTCTGCCCGATGGCGTACTTGGGCCCCATAGTTTTACCCCTGGTCGTCATTTGCGAATAATAATACTAAATGGCAGATTTGTCAATACCCTGCCAGATATTTATTCCATTTCAGCACTATTTTACGTCTTTTCCGGTCGTTTCGTTTCAGTGCCTGTATATCCCCCGCCGGGCAAACCTGCCGGATATACTGACAGCGCCTTTTACAGTCATGCCCGAAAAATGGATTCGTTCCGCAGGTCCCACCGCTAATTTCAACCATTATTGCTCATACCCGGTCGCTTTTCCAGATAATTTAGAACTGTATCTTATATTTTGTTTTATTGCCGTGCACGGACGCTTCATGATAATATTAAATTAGCTATGAAAAGTTTTCTGGATGAGGTCAAAGCTACACCCGGCGGCGAGCATGTCCTCGCCTGTATCCAATGCGGCACGTGCACCGGCTCCTGCCCGATGGCGCAGTACATGGAATTCCCGCCCCGTAAAATCATCGCCATGATACGGGCCGGGCTGAGGGAAGAAGTGCTTTCCAGTAGTTCTATGTGGCACTGCCTTTCCTGCTATAGCTGTACCGCCCGCTGTCCCCGCGGTGTCAAACCCACCGAAATAGCTCATGCCCTGGAAAGCCTGGCCAATAAACACGGCTTTAAGGTCGGTGGCACAAAAACGCCGATGTTCTACCGCAGCTTTGTCGATTCCATTAACGGGCGCGGACGGGTTTTTGAACTTGGGATGATGATTAAATACTACCTGCTCACCAACCCGCTGGCGGGGCTGAAAATATGGAAGGTGGGTTTGCAGCTATTTACACACAAACGCATCCCGTTGAAAGGGGCGCGCATTAAAGAAACGGGCGACCTCTCCCGAATCCTCCGTAAATACAAGGAAATCGGAGGCTCGGATTGAAACAATACAGCTATTTTCCCGGCTGCTCGGCAGAAAGTACCGGCCTGGGGCTGGGTATGTCCACGCACGCTATCGCCGCGCCGCTGGATATCGAGTTAAAGGAAATCGAGGACTGGAACTGCTGCGGCTCGACGCCCTACGGCTCCCTCGATGAAGAAAGCGCTATCGTGGTGGCCGCCCGCAACCTGGCGCTGGCGGAAAAAGCAGGTTTGGATATCGTCACGCCGTGTAGTTCCTGCCACGTGACTTTAGAGAAAGCCAACCAGCATCTTAAAGAACACCCTGCCACTCTCGCGAAGGTAAACAAAGCCCTGGCGGTAGTCAATCTGAACTACCGGGGCAGCCTGCGCGTCCGGCACGTGGTGGACGTTCTCGTCAACGATATCACGACGGAATATATCGCCGGTAAGGTGATTAATAAATTGGAAGGGCTTAAAGTAGCCCCGTATTATGGCTGCCAGCTGATACGCCCGCAATTAGGCCTGGACGACACCGAGCTTCCCAAGACGCTTGACCGCCTGGTGACCTGCACCGGCGCGGTAGCGGTGGATTTTCCGCTCAAAGCGCGCTGCTGCGGCGGCTCGCTGACGCTTTCCGAAGAAGATAAAGTGTTGCGGCTGATGTTTAATTTACTCGAAAGCGCCTCGGCCAGCGGCGCGCAATGCGTGGTAACGCCCTGCCCGCTTTGCCAGACAAATCTGGACGCTTATCAGAGCCGGGTGAATTCTAAATTTAAAACTAAGTTCAATATTCCGGTGTTGTATATCACCCAGCTTATCGGCCTGGCGCTGGGTATTAATGCGGAAAAGCTGGGTCTTAATTCCAATATTGTTTCACCGCGCGCGGTGCTGGAGCATATTAAGAAAAAGGTAGTGGCTTAAGATTTATGGCAGAACCAAGAATCGGCGTTTATATTTGTCACTGCGGCAGCAACATCGCCGGCACGGTAGATGTTGCAGATGTCGCTAAATTCGCCGCCGGGCTGGAGGGTGTCGCCGTTTCGCGCGACTACCGCTTCATGTGCTCCGACCCCGGGCAGGAAATGATTAAAAAGGACATTAAAGAGCTCAGGCTGAACCGCGTCGTGGTGGCGGCTTGCTCGCCGACGATGCACGAGCCCACCTACCGCCGTGTCCTCAAGAATGCCGGGCTGAATCCCTATTTCTTCGAGATGGCCAATATCCGCGAGCATTGCTCTTGGGTGACCGAGGATAAAGCTAAGGCCACGGAAAAAGCTAAAGCGCTTGTTGCCGCCGCGGTAAGTCGTGTTGCTTATAACCAGCCGCTGGAGACGCGGCAGGTGCCGGTCAACCACTCAACCCTGGTGGTGGGAGGTGGTATCGCCGGTATCCAGGCGGCCCTGAAAATCGCCGATTCCGGTAATAAAGTGTACCTGGTCGAAAAAAGCGGCAGCATCGGCGGGCATATGGCCCAGCTCGATAAAACCTTCCCCACCCTGGACTGCTCCGCCTGTATCCTTACGCCTAAGATGACATTAGCCGGCTCTCACGAAAATATTCAACTTTTAACCTACAGCGAAGTTGAAGAGGTCTCCGGCTACATCGGCAATTTTAAAGTGAAAATCAGGAAAAAGGCCAGATATGTAGATTTGAACAAATGCACCGGCTGCGGGAACTGCACCGAGCTTTGCCCTACCTCCGTCCCCGATGAATTCGAGGAGGGGCTGGCCAAGCGCAAGGCCATCTATAAACCCTTCGCCCAGGCGGTGCCTAATAAAGTGCTCATCGACGCCAAAAGCTGCCTCCACATTAAAGGACTCGCGTCAGGCAAAGACTTATGCCGCCTGTGCCAGAAGGGCAACCCGAAAAAAGGCATCGTCGGCTGTGAAACCGGCGCTATAGATTTCAACCAGAAAGACGAAGTCATTGAAGTCGAAGTGGGCGCGATAATCGTTACCACGGGGTATCAATTGTTCGATCCCTCGGTTGTTAAACAGTACGGTTACGGCCGGCTCGATAATGTGCTCACCAGTATGGAGTTTGAGCGTATCGTCAACTCGGCCGGGCCTACCGGCGGTCATATCAAGCTCAAGGACGGCAAAGAGCCGGAGAGCATCGGCATTATCCACTGCGTGGGCAGCCGCGATGAAAAATATCACGAGTATTGTTCGCGCGTTTGCTGCATGTATTCCATGAAGTTCGCTCACCTGATTAAAGAGCATACCAGCGCTGAAGTTTACGAATTTTATATAGATATAAGAAGCTTCGGTAAAGGCTACGAAGAGTTCTATAACCGCGTCCTCGAAGAGGGAACGGTCTTTCTCCGCGGTAAACCGGCGGAAGTAACCAATATCGCCGAGAAACCGGAAGAAAAGGGCAAGCTGATAGTCCAATTTGAGGATACGCTTATAGGACGGCAGCGCCGTATACCCGTGGACATGGTAGTGCTGAGCTGCGGCGTCGAGCCTTCACATGACGCCGCTCAAATCGCCCGGATGTTTAATATCAGCCGCAGCGCCGACGGCTTTTTCCTGGAAAAGCATCCCAAGCTCGATCCTGTCGCCACGATGACCGACGGCATTTTCATCGCCGGGTGCTGCCAGAGCCCTAAAGACATACCGGATACGGTCGCCCAGGCATCGGCGGCGGCTGCCGAGGCGCTGTCCATGATTTCCCGCGGCACGGTAGAGATTGAAGGCGCTACGGCGGTCATCAATGAAAAGCTCTGTACCGGCTGCCAGTTCTGTAAAGAAGTTTGCCCTTATAGCGCCATATCCTTTGACGATAAGAAGAAGGTCTGCCGCGTTAACGACGCCCTCTGTAAAGGCTGCGGCGCCTGCGTGGGCGGCTGCCCCTCCGACGCTATCAGCCTCAACCACTATACTAACGAGCAAATCCTTGCCCAGATGGACGGGGCATTAACGTAGTAAGTAGCAACTGACCAGCTTACGTGAAACGCTTCGACGTGCAAGCAAGTAACAAGTAGCAAACCCCACTCCACCGCCCCTGGATTCCAGCTTTCGCGGGAATGACAATTAAGGATTATTTCACCCTCACCCTGTCTCCCTCTCCCATTCAGGGAGAGGGAAAGAGGAATAAAGGGATAAAGGGAAAGTGTCTTTGGAGGGAAACAAATCAAAGCTGGACAGGCGTGAATTGTTTTTAGAGTTATGGTAAGTTAGGGGGCGCGGATAAGGTATGAAAGATAGAACTACTAGGACACTTTGGACGCAGATTTTTTAGGGCGAGCGTCAATTAGGACAATATTGGGATCTTTATTCATCTTTAATTCACCAAGTATATCGTTTATGCGTGCCAACTCTTTTTCTGAGAAATATATGATTACCTTATATCCGTTCTCAGCATCACTTGCCTTTTTATATATTTCTAATTGTTTCTGTAAGTTGTCTCTAAGATGCGTATTCTTAGCAAGTTTGAATTCAACTAACGTTTTATCTCTTTGACCATACGATACTTTAAAATCAGCAGGACCTCTACCATCATTGACTTCACGGCTGACGTCAAGTTCTGTGCCAAACCAAACTAATCTAAAAAGTACATGTACATCTTCCTCACGGATTATTGGCTTATCTTTGTTATAGAAAATTGTCCAACATCCTTTGTTTTCTATTGCGTCTTTAAATAACTGTATTCTTTTGTATGTCTCTGACTTCGTCAGGTAACCTATGTTATAAAATTCTGTGTTATTTAATAAGTATTGAACAAGGTAGCCAAATTGTTCAATGAAGAGTTGTTCTGATTCTGCAACAAATATTGCACTGCGTTCAACTGCTGTTTCGCCATTGTCTTCTTTTGACCGTATGAAATAATCTATTAGTTCAGGATGCAAACGAGTGAATCCTTCAATCGCTTTTTTCTCTTCTTTCCATGTATATTTTTTTGTTAGAGTTTCCTTAAAATACCTATCAAGTTCTGCTTGGAGTTGTATATTTGGCATAGCCTCTACTATTGAGTAAAATTCCCCAATATAATCTGTATGACTAATCCAGTTATTTTCTCTAGTAAGTATGTCTTTAGGAGTAAGTATTACAAAATCGTTTCTATAAACGGGTAAAACAAATTTACCGGAAGTCCATACACCAAGATCTCTATTAAATTTAACACGACGTATTGCAAATTCAGCTTTGAACTTACTGCTAATATTCTCTTTAGCAAACTCTTGAGTATATTCAAGAAGATATTCTTTAATTAAATTAGTAACAAAATCACTAATGGAATCCCTACCTACTCCTTTACTTATAAGGCATAATTTTTCTAAATGGGTTCCTAATGTGATAGTCTCTTTTCCAAATGATGAGAGTAGTTTTGACAGACTTCCACGTAATGCTTGGGCAAAATCTTTACCAAGACCTCTCCCAGAATTTCCCATAGATGTAAAACCAAAATAATTCTGTTTAACTTCAGAAAAATAGAACAATGACATCAAAAGACCAGCATCTATTTGTTGTTGGCTCATCGAAATGTCTCGTAAATAACTAAGGTACGAAATAATCCTATTATGAAGCGCTTTGTAATGAAGCTTGTCACTCTGAAAAAGTAAAAAGGGATCAATGAAGAGCGGGAGGTCAGCTATAAGAGATATATCGAACGCACCATATTTTTGCAGCACTTTCTTGTCAACTTCAAAGTAGTCTGAAAAATATAGTTTCAATAGTTTCGTATTTACCATTTGGATTCAGGATACACCTAACAAACAAAAGCGTCAATAGTTGTCATAAAGATATTCTTAAAGGAATTATATGGGGAGTTGACCTTAATCTAAGATAGACCTTCATCGCACTCCGAATCTAGATGACTTCAATACCCAAAAAGTGATATTATTTAGTATTGCACGTATAAACACTTACGTGAAAACACTTATTTAAGTATCAGGAAAGGAGTTAGTCTTGATGGTTAAAGAAATTCCCGTTGTTTATTTGCAAGCAGCATCCTGCACAGGCTGCGCCGTCTCTTCATTGAACACGGCCAGTCCAACCATCAAAAATGTGCTCATCGACCAGATAGCCCCCGGTGTGCACATCAATCTCAGGTTTCACCCGGTGATAATGGCCGCCGCCGGTGAGATGGCCATACAGGTTATGGAGGACACGGCCAAACAGAAGAAGGGTGGCTATGTCTTTGTCGTTGACGGCGCCGTCCCCATGGGAGCGAACGGGGTTTACGGAACCGTCGGCGAAAGAAACGGCAAACCTGTCTCTATGTTGCAGAGGGTGACGGAGCTTGCCCGGGACGCCTTGGCCGTTATTGCGCTGGGCACCTGTGCCTCGTTCGGCGGTATTCCGGCGGCTAAACCTAATCCCACTGACTGCCAGCCGGTGAGTAAAGTTCTCGCCGCTAAGGGAATCAAGAAACCATTGATAAATATCCCCGGCTGCCCCCCGCACCCCGACTGGTTTGTGGGGACAATAGCCAGTATTTTACTTAAAGGCTTGCCCACCGCTGATGATCTTGATGACTTCCTTCGTCCCAAGGCTTTCTACGGTAAGCTGATTCACGAGAATTGCCCCCGCCGCGCTTCTTTCGACGAAGGCAAGTTCGCTAAAAAGCTCGGCGATGAGGGTTGTCTTTACGAAATGGGCTGCAAAGGCCCTATTACCTATGCCGACTGCCCCCTGAGAAAATGGAACAGCGGCACGAACTGGGTCATCGGGGCCGGGGCGCCGTGCAACGGCTGTACCCAGCCCGAATTCCCTGACCAGACGTCGCCGTTTTATGAGAAGCTTGTGGATGTTGAGCTGCCGGTCGTCGGCGCTTACTGGGCCGCCAAGGAGGCGAAATAATGGGTAAAATAGTTATCGATCCCGTCACCAGGATTGAGGGACATTTAAAAATAGAGTGCACCGTCGAAAACGGTGTCGTTAAAGACGCCCGGGGCACGGGCAACCTTTTCCGCGGGCTGGAACTTATCCTGCGCGGCAGAGACCCGCGTGATGCCCAGATAATCGCCCAGCGTATTTGCGGCGTCTGCCCGCAGTCGCACGGCATCGCGGCCGCGCTCAACCTCGATAGCGCCTTCGGCATCGCCGATAAAATCCCCGATAACGGCCGCATCATCCGTAACCTTATCCACGGCGCTCATGTCGCCCAGGACGCCTGCCTCCACTTCTACCACCTCGCGGCGCTGGACTACGTCAACGTGGCGGATGTGGCCAAATACGAAGGCAATGATTCACAACTGAACTCGGTCAAAGACTTCATCGCCCGCGGCGAGCTGGGGCCGTTCATGCCCCGCTATGAAGGCGATTACCGCCTGCCTGCCGCCGTCAATCAGCAGGCCGTCGCGCATTATGTCCGGGCGCTGGAAATCCGGCGCATCGGCCACGAGGCGGTCAGCATCTTCAGCGGCAAGGTCCCGCACAGCGTGGGCGTCGTCCCCGGCGGCGTTACCAGCGTGCCTACGGTGGACAACATCATGGCTTATATCTGGAAGATAAAAATCCTCAAAGACTTTATCGATAATGTGTATATCCCGGATGTGCTGGCGGTAGCCGGCGCTTACCTGGATTACGCGGCCATCGGCGTCGGCTGTAAAAACCTGCTTTCCTACGGTATGTACGACCTCGACGGCAAGAGCCCTGACTACGCCACCCGCGATAGGCTCTTCAAGCAGGGGACTATCTCCGCCGACCTTAAGCCGGGCACGCTGGATATGAACAAAATTGCTGAATACGTCAAACATTCCTGGTATGAAGATTCTACTTCGGGACTTCATCCTGCCCATGGCGATACCAAACCGCAGCCCGGCAAAAATGGCGCCTACACCTGGACCAAGGCGCCGCGCTATGACGGCAAGGTTTACGAGGTCGGCGCGGTGGCGCGAGTGGCGGTCACTTACGCTAAAGGCGACCCGAAGATGAAAGAGCTGGTGGATGGCGCTTTGGCCAAGCTTAAAGCGAAGCCTTCAGTTCTCTTCTCCGTGCTGGGACGCCACCTGGCGCGGGCGCTCTCCGCTAAATACATAGCCGACCAGCTCGAAGGCTGGGCGCTGTCCCTGAAACCGGGCGAGCCATGCTATACAACGTATGAAATCCCTGATACCGCGATGGGCATGGGCATTATCGAAGGCTCACGCGGCGCACTCGGGCACTTTATTGAAATTAAAGACAAGAAAATTGCCAACTACCAGGCGGTCGTGCCGACTACCTGGAATATCTCGCCGATGGATGATATGGGCCAGCACGGCCCCATTGAGCAGGCGCTTATCGGCACGAAAGTGAAGGATGAGAAGAACCCGTTTGAAATCGTGCGTATCATCCGCTCCTTCGACCCCTGCCTGGCTTGCTCCATCCATGTCGTCACGCCCAAAGGTCGAGAACTCGGTCAATACAGGGTAGTGTAGGTTTAAAGGAGGAGAGATGATTTTATCAGAACAAAAACCGTTGGAAGAAATTCAGGCCTATCTTGAAAAAGATAAAAGCGTTTTTATCCTGGGCTGCAACGGCTGCGCCCAGTCATCGGGCAGCGGCGGCCCCAAACAGGTAGCTGAAATGAAGGACAAACTGACTGCGGCTGGCAAGATAGTAACCGGCACCAAGGTCATCGACTTTCTCTGCTCCAAAGCCCTGGTGAAATCGGGGTTAAGGGGCAGGGTAGACCAGGTAGCCGCCGCCGACTCAGTTCTCGTCTTAACCTGCGGTATCGGTATCCAGGCTGTCGCCGCCTCGATAAACAAGATTGTTTATCCTGGATGTAATACGGTCAACATGGGCGGTACGCGCGGTGAATGGGAGGGCAGCGAACGCTGTAATGAGTGCGGCCAGTGCCTCCTGTTCCACACCGGCGGCGTTTGTCCCATCACCGCCTGCACCAAGAGCCTGGTCAGCGGCGCTTGCGGCGGGGCCAATAAAGGCAAGTGTGAAATTTCCAAAGACCGCGATTGCGGCTGGGAACTTATATACAATCGTTTGAAAGCCAAGGGGCAGTTGAACCGTCTCGCGGATATGATAAAGCCCCTCGACCACAAGAAGATAATGCCCCGCCCGGAAATGATGTCTACGCCGCTTTACGCGCTGGAAAATATCGCCAAGCCGCCAGCTCCTCCGGCACCTCCCGCCAAGCCGGCAAATACTGTAAAGGAGGTGAAAGCGTAATGAGCCTGCAATCAGCCATTGAATCAGGGAAATTCGCTATCTCCTGTGAGTTTGGCCCGCTCAAGGGCACCGAAACTCATGAAATAAAAGAAAATATTGAAGTTCTCAAGGGTAAAGTGGATGCTGCTAACGTCACCGACCAGCAAAGCTCGGTCATGCGCTTAAGCGGCCTGGTGACGGCGGCGCTTTGCGTGCAGGGCGGCCTGGAGCCTATCTTCCAGATGACCTGCCGCGACCGCAACCGTATCGCTTTACAGTCCGACCTTCTCGGCGCGTGGGTCATGGGCATTAAGAATGTCCTGGCTTTAACGGGGGATTTACCCGCTCTGGGCGACCATCCCCAGGCTAAGGGCGTCTTCGACCTCGACTCGGTCACGCTTTTGAGCGCTATCACGCGCCTTAACGAGGGCTTCGACATGTCCGGCAACGCGTTAACCGGCAAACCGTCTTTCTTCGCCGGCGCGGTGGTGAAAGTAGAGTCCAATACCGAGGCTTCCGAAGAGCTTCAAATTGCCAAAATGCAAAAGAAAATAGCCGCCGGGGCCAAGTTCTTCCAGACCCAGGCCGTCTACGACCCGGTATCGTTCGAGAAGTTTATGAAACGGGTGGAGAAATTCAATGTGCCCGTGATGGTGGGCATTATCCCGCTGAAAAATGCCGGTTTCGCCAAGTTTATGAACGCTAACGTGGCCGGCATCCGCGTGCCTGACGACCAGATACAGAAGATAGCTGCCGCCGCTAAAGAAGACCGGGAAAAGGTGGGACTGGAAATGGCCGCCGTCCTTATTAAAAAGATGAAACCGATGTGCCAGGGCGTGCACATCATGGCAATAGGCTGGGAGAAGAAAGTGCCCCAAATCATGGCCATGGCCGGACTTTAAAAGTAGGGGCGGGTCTCAGACCCGCCCTTTTCTTTATTAAATCTCCCCTGGCCCCTCTTTTTCAAAGAGGGGAAGATCAGCAAATAACCAGAGATACAATGGTGTGTTTGTTTATCCCCTCCCTTAGAAAAAGGGAGGGTTAGGGAGGGATTATTCCCTTTCCGCCGGCCCTTAAAAAGTCGGGGATTTTTGTTTAGTAATCATATTTATGTGGTGTCATAATAGTATATGCTTAAATTGAAGATTCTTAAATACCTTCTTGTTCCCGATGAGTCTTTAAACGCATTCGACCGTTTATATCTCTTCCATTAGAACTTCTTAGTTTTACATGATATTTTTTCTCGAAAGTGCTGACTTTCATTTTACCAGTAGGAATCCTTGTTTTCTTTTCCATTATTTATCACCTCCTCATTTCAATTTTCTATCTAAAATATCGAGTGTAATGATTCACTCGATTACGTATTTTACGCTTGATATCGTTATATACTTTCGTTCCTGACTTTTTAAGTTTTGTGGCTTTATTATATGTTCCCCGTATCTGCAAGGCTTGCCCTGCTCCCGGAACATATCCAGCCAAGTCTTCGCCGAAATTACCGAGGTCTTTTTTAAATTTCTTCATATTTCTACCAGTCATTCTTTTGATACCTCCTTTTGCCTCCACCATGTTTCCATTTAAGCGCTGCGTCACGGGTGGTGCGTCGCCCAACTTGAAAAACTTTATAGTTAGAATTTTCCCGTTGATGTTTCTCCTCAGTACGTAAGATATTATCCGTGATCCCCCTGTGAATTATTTTTCGTCCTTGCTTTAAGTGATACTTGAACGTGTCCTTTTCGTCCATAATGTTTCATCACCAATATAACAATAATATATTACGAATTAAGTATATTATATTTATCTTAGAAAGTCAATACATATTACAAGTATGAAAAATGAGCGTTAAAATAAGCTAAATACATTTAAAAATAATAAAGAATAATATTATATTAATAATGTTTACAACATATTTACAATAATTATGTAAATATATTAATTAAATAAAATCCCCGACTTTTTCAGGGTCGGGGATTTTTGTTTTATCTGGTGTTACCCCTTATTTCTTTACCGCCTCCGCTATCCCTTTAGCCCACTTTGTTATAGCGTCCCAGTCGCGGAAATCACCATACTCAGATTTAACCTGTTTCATCATCCATTTTTCCACAAAATTCATCTTTTCAACGTTTATATTACCGTGAAAGACGGCGATATCCCGCGGCTTGATACTGTCGGCGATTGGCTGTAACCCTTTAGGGAATTTCCACCCCTTTAGCAGTTGCACCGGGTCGCCCTTGCTCGCGGGGCCGGTGGAAAAAAGCCATACCGGCCTTTCCGACAGCAGCTTTTCGTTAGCCTTGAGGAAATTGGCGGCCTCTTTCCGCCATTTGGCGATGTAAACCCCACTGCCTATTACCACGGCTTTATATTCAGCAAGGTTTTTCACGCTCTTCACGGGCAAGATATCCGCCTGTAAGCCCTCCTGCTTTAGCGCCTCCCCGATTTTCTCGGCAATTTCTTTTGTCGCGCCGTATTTGCTGGCGTATGCCACCAGGATTTTATTTTCCATATTATCATCTCCAGCCTGTCTTTTAATGTTCATACAGCATATCATAATTACGCCATAATAAAAATATCAAATTTCTACTGGCCCTATCACCATATAGTGCATACGTATTACGATATATTGTAAAATATATAATGTGGCAATGTGTCGTCAACTGCAAACATCATCGCGGATAATTCTAAAACATAAAAGAAACGGAGAACTTAATGATTGAACAGACCAAAGCTTACCGCCAGCGATGGATTTCGCTGGCCTTCATGTGCATTTCATTACTGGTTATTTCCTTAGACAATTCGGTGCTGAACTTGGCTTTGCCGTCAATTGCACAAGACCTGGGTTCCAGCGCCAGCCAGCTCCAATGGATTATCGATGCTTATGTGCTGGCATTTGCCGGCGTGCTGCTGACGATGGGCTATCTCGGCGACCGCCTGGGGCGCAAGCCGACTTTAACGGTTGGTTTGATTCTGTTCGGTCTCTTTTCACTGGGAGCGGCGCTCTCCAATTCAACGGGTATGCTTATAGTTATGCGGGCGTTGATGGGCATGAGCGGGGCGATGATAACACCCGCCACCCTCTCAATCTTAACCTCGACCTTCCGGGATTCCAAAGAACGCGCCCAGGCCATTGCTATCTGGGCGGCGGTGTTCGGCCTGGGAATGGGTATCGGACCGCTGGTAGGCGGCTGGCTGCTGAATAGTTATCATTGGAGCTCGGTATTTTACATCAACATCCCGGTAATTGCCATCGGGATTATCGGCGGGGGCATTTTTATCCAAAATTCAAAAACAGATAACCCGCGCCGGATTGATTTTCTCGGCACCATACTTTCTATTGCCGGATTATTTGCCCTGGTCTATGCTATTATCAGGGCCGGTATGGACGGCTGGACGGAAACACAAGTCCTTTACTCTTTCGGCGCGGCGGCCGTGCTGTTAACAGCCTTTTTCATCTGGGAGTTAAAGTCCAGCAACGCGATGCTGCCGCTGCATTTTTTCAAAAACATGTCATTCACGGGCGCTAATGTGGCCGTGACGCTGGTTTTCTTTGGGCTGATGGGCTCCTTCTTCTTTATGGGGCAGTTCCTGCAATCTGTACAGGGTTACACCCCCCTCCAGGCCGGCGTGAGACTCCTGCCCATGGCGCTAACATCTTTCGTCACCGCCGTGATATCGGCGCGTATTGCCGGCTGGGTAGGCACTAAATATACTGTTGGTCTGGGTATTTTGCTAACGGCCATCGGCTTCTTTTACTTTGCCTATATTGCGGCGGTGGATGTCAGTTATGGCAGACTTGTCATTGCCATGTGCCTTAGTTCCCTGGGCATGGGTTTTACCATGAGCCCGGCTACGAACTCAGTCATGGGGTCCGTTCCGGTCAGACAGTCCGGCGTGGGCTCGGCCATGAACAACACTACGCGGCAGGTGGGCGCCGCTCTGGGGGTAGCGGTACTGGGGACGATTGGGAATGCTACCTATTTAACTAAAATAAATGCTGTGCAATGGCCGGCCCAGCTTACGGCTCAAGCCCTGGAGACAATAAGAGGGAGCATTCAGGGGGCGCACATCGTAGCGCAGAATATTCCTGTTCCCCAGCTGTCAAAGATGATCGTCGACCAATCTAACTTGGCTTTTACCGCCGGTTCAAAAGAGGCGCTGTTTATTGGAGCTTTTATCATGGTAGCAAGTTCCATTATCACCCTGATTATTCTCCCCAATAAGGTACGGCCGCCGGACATGACTGACGATAAGAATAAATAGAAACGGCTTAAAAAAATCCACCAATAACATTCTGTCACTGCGAGGGAGTCCCGATGAAGTCGGGACGACCGTGGCAATCTCCAAGATTAATCTATTTCGTTGATAGGGATTGCCACGCCTTCCGATTCGTAAGAAGTAAAGGTGACTCATCGGGATGGCTCGCAATGACCGAGGGGGAAAAGGATGTGGGGATTAAGGAAACAGCGCCGGATCAGACGCTAATGTCCGGGTGAACTTTAGCTTGCTGATAAGCCATTTTCCGTTTACTTTCCGGTATTCACAATCGTTGATGCCCTGCACCCAGGATTGTTTTGGTATAGAATCGAAAAAGTAAATCAGCCAGGTACCCTTGGCGTTATTCCCGTTGACATTGATATCCGGCTCGACGCACATATGCCCGATGTGCCGGGCAACGCCGCCTTTATAAAATCCTTTTATCATCTGGTAGACATCGTTGATTTCTTTTTTGCCCCTCTTCACGCCGTGTTGGCGGATTTCCACCGTTGCATCATCCGTAAAGAGGTCAGGAACTTTATCATAAAGGATGTTGTCCATCAAACTAATATACTTCTGATGCAGCTTTTTAATAGCTTCCAGGTCTTCGAAGGCCTGCATTCTCTTTTCCAAATCGGCTAATGACATAATGTCCTCCTATCGGGTGAAGCGGAATTATTATTATACCCTAATACTCGCTGGAAATGAAATCTTTAATCTGCGCGTAGGAAAAGACCGGCCCGTCCCGGCAGACATATAAATCCCCGATGTTGCAGCGCCCGCACTTGCCGATGCCGCACTTNNTTCATCCTCTTCTCCAGCGTGGTAATCATGTTCTCCGGCGTAAAGCCGAGCTTGGCCAGCACCGGGAAGGTAAAGCGTATCATCACCGGCGGCCCGCAAACTATAGCCACGGCGTTTTTAGGGGAAGGAGAAACTTTCTCTGTCACGTTCGGCACGAAGCCCACATTGCCTGTCCAGTCCGGGGCCTGCCTGTCTACAGTGGTGGTCATTTTTACCGTGGAGTTTTTACTCCAGGTATCTAAATCGTACTTGAAGCAGAGGTCTTGCGG
>PLLL01000030.1 GCA_003141235.1 Dehalococcoidia bacterium | reverse complement strand
AGTAAGCCACCAGGGCGAATTCCGCCCGGTTAGCGATTTCCCGGACAAAGTCCATTTCTGTGGAAGAGGATGTTGTGAAGAAGAGACAGCCGTCATCCATAAATTTTTTTATGTCCGTAACAGCTATCGAGGCATCGTACTGGCTGTCCAGGTTCTCCGCCTGGATTTTATAGCCGTTCACGCCGCCGAGTTCGGTGTTAATATATTCGATACAGTCGAGGTTGCCGTCCCGCAGGGGGACGCCTTTTGAAGCAGCCGCGCCGGTAGTCGGCGTCATAATACCAACCTTGAGCACCTGCCCCGGTTGCGCTTTGGCACCGCAGGCGGTGATTACCGGTGATATGATAATAACTATCAGGCAGACCGCAATGATAAGAATGATAGATTTATTTTTCAATTATTTCCTCCCTTAAAGATATAGTGTTCACGGTTCGTAGCGTATATAGTGAACTACATAAACCACACCCTCCTTCATATGAAATCAGTATGAAAACGGCCACAGGCGATAGGCCGCCTTAAAAAGCGACCACCGGTGAGCCATCCCCCGAGGTTCCAGTATCAGGAAAAGAACGATTACCAACCCGAAAAGCATGGGCGCTACACCGCTGGCGAAACCCGCCGGGAACATGGTAAAAGTACCTTCCAGAAAAGGCACCAGTTCTCCCAGCAACAACTGTTGTAAAACGCGGATGAAGATTACCCCCAGAATCGGCCCCAGGTTCGTGCCCAGTCCGCCGATGATTATCATCCCGACATAAAGAATAGATTCTGTAAAGCTGAACCGCTCGGCGCTTAAAGTGCCGGTATAGTGGGCAAAGAGGCTGCCGGCGATACCGGCGAAAAAGCAGCCGATGAAAAAGGCCAGCAGCTTGTAGTAAAGCAGGTTGACGCCCATCACCTCGGCGGCAAGGTCGTTATCGCGGATGGCGATAAACGCCCGGCCCACCTTTGTCCTGGTCAGGTTCTTGGCAAAAAATACACCTGATACCGCTATGACGATGATGAGATAAAACTGGCTTGTCTCACTGCGGAAGACCAGACCGCCAATAGAGGCATAAGGCACGGAGATGCCATTAAAGCCGCCGGTCAGACCCCAGTGATTGATGACCCAGATGATGATAAACTGGGCGGCGATAGTGGTAATGGCCAGGTAAAACCCTTTGACCCTGATCGACGGCAGGCCGAAGAGAATTCCGACCAGACCGGCGACAACCCCGGCGCTGATAAGCCCTACCAGGAAAGGCATACCGAAGCGGTTGGTCAGTATGGCAGAGGTATAAGCCCCCACAGCGATGAAGCCGGCATGGCCGATGGAAAGCTGCCCGCAATAGCCGACCAGAATATTCAGCCCTATCGCCGCAATCAAAGTGATACCGATGAGATTGCCGACCCCCAGCCAGTAGTTACTAAGGTACAGCGGCGCGGTGAAAAGCAGCACCAGAAAGCCGATAAAAAAACCCCACTGGGTTCCGGTGCGTACTATGGCCATATCCTCGGCATAGTTATGATTACGTGTTCCGCATGGTAAGGTCATCAGCTATATCCTCTCGATACGTTCCTCGCCGAACAATCCGTAAGGTTTAATCACCATAACGATGATAATAATAACAAATGGGATGATACTTTGGACTTCACCCCAGAGATACGGCGCAAGGTATCCGCCGCCGAGGCTCTCCGCCAGGCCGATAATGGGACCGGCGATCATAGCCCCGCCGAAGGAGTCCATCCCGCCGAGAATCACCACGGAGAAAGACTTCAACCCGGTCTCGACCAGGCCGTAAGTTACGCCGCCGATACTCGATATCAGGACACCGCCGATGGCGGCCACGACGCAGGCAAACATCCAGGACGTAGAAAATACCCTTGTCACCGGTATACCGCAGGCCTGCACCGCCATCTGGTCGTCGGCGGTAGCCCGCATGGCAATACCCATCCGGTGGTAGCGGAAGAAAAGGGTCAGCAGAACGAATACTAACAGGCAAATGCCGCTTACCCAGGCATACTCCAGAGGAACGACCGCCTGCCCGATGTGAATGTTTTCCCTGGGGAATATAGGTTTATCGCCAAAACCGGCCACGCTTGTCGGCCAGATGAATGTGACCAAACCATCAATGAAATAGCCGATTCCCAGCGTGACTGCGATAAGCGATAAAATTGGTTGTCCAATAAGAGGGCGCAAGGCTATCCTTTCAATTACCCAGCCGAGAAAAACCGCAAAGATGAGAACCAGCAGGAAAGCCAGATAAAGCGGAAGACCTTTATCTACAAACATCGAGTAATTGACCCATGCCGATATCAAGACTATCTGTCCCAGCGCCAGGTTGGCCACGCTGCTCGATTTCCAGACAAGGACGAAGCCCAGCCCGATAAGGGCGTACACCATGCCTACCGATAAACCGGTAAATATATATTGCAGAAGTTCGGTCATCAGTTATTGGCTCCTTTAGATATTCCCCTGACCTTGATGCCGGTGGTGACCACGCCTTTCCGCCCGTCGCGGTAGGTCACCGGCGCTTCCACATTGACGGCTTCTTTGCCGCCGTAGATGGCGTCAATCATGTCTTTATAGCGCTGCTCCATGAACTCTCTGCGCAATTTCCGGGTACGCGTCAGCTCGGCTTCATCCGGGTCAAACTCTTTATGCAGCAGGACAAACTTCTGGACGCGGGAAGCCTCCGGTAAATAGCCGTTAACACGCTCCAAATCCTGCCGCACCAGGTTGGCGACCTCGTTTTTCTGTGAAAGGTCGACAAAGGTAGTATAAGGGACGCGGTGCTGTTCCGCCCACTTCCCTACCATCGCGAAATCGATGTTGATGATGGCCGAGACGTATTCTTTATCTTTCCCGCCGATGACCATGGCGTCTTTGATATACGGGCTGAACCTGAGCCGTCCCTCGATGTACTGCGGGGCGTACTTGGCGCCCGACTTCAGCAAGCCCATGTGTTCCAGCCGGTCCATGAATATCAGGTGTCCCTGCTCGTTGATATTGACGGCGTCGCCGGTGTGGCACCAGCCGTCNNCTATCAAAGTAACGGCGGTTTTTTCAGGATTTTTGTGATAGCCGGTAAACATGCAATCGCTGGTGACCAGGAGCTCGCCGCCAGCGGTTATCCGCAGTGTTGTCCCCAGCGCGGGACGCCCGACGCTTTCGAACCGGATGTCGCCTTTGCCGTGGGAAGAGATAAAGCCTGCCTCGGTGCTGGCATAACACTGCCTTAACTCAACGCCGATGGCATGGATGAGACGGAAGGTATCCAGGCTCAACACCGAGCTTCCGGTTACAGCGAACCTGACATGGCTCAGCCCCAGCCTATCCTTGAGCGGCCGGAAAAGCGCCAGGTAGGCAATACCGTGAAGAATGCGCCAGAGCAAGTTGGGCGTTTTGCCTTCAAACTTCATATCGGCGATTTTATGCCCCACGGGGAGGAAAAGGTGATACACAAAGCGCTTTAACGGGCTGGCGTCCAATATTTTAACCTGTATCTCGCTGACCAGCCCTTCCCACTGGCGCGGGCCGTAGATAACGAAGTTCGGGCCGATTTCCCGGGTATCCTCGGCGATGGTCTCCGGCTCCTCGGGAAAGTTGAGCCTGGCGCCGGTCAGCAAATGGGGAATAGTCGCGAAAAAGCTATCCCCCACCCAGGCCGCCGGGAAGTTGGAAATGAGGTCGTCCTTCTCATCCATCGGGTAGCGGTCGATGAAGCCCCAGGCCGTAGTAATCAATGAATGGTGATTAACCAGCGCGCCTTTGGGCAGGCCGGTTGTCCCGGACGTATAGTAAATACAGGCAATATCTTCGCCCTTGCCTTCATCGACATTCTTCTCAAATAGGCCGGGGTGAGTTTTTTCGTGCTCCCGGCCCAGCGCCATGACCTCATCAAAGCTGATGAGGATAGGGTCGTCATAGTTCCGCAGCCCCTTGGGGTCCCAGTAGATAATCTTTTGCAGCAGCGGCAGCTCGCCCCTGATTTCGAGGAGTTTATCCGTCTGCTCCTGGTCATTGACGATAGCGAATTTCGCATCCGAATGCTCGGCGATATATTTCACCTCGGACGGTATGGAATCGACAAAGACGCCGGTGGCGATACCGCCGGCCGCCTGCACCGCGAACTCGCCCCAGAACCACTGCGGCTCGTTGTCCCCGATGATGCAGGCGACATCGCCGCGCTTTAGCCCCAGCGCTATCATCCCCAGCGAGAAGTATTTGACGTTATCGTAGTAGTCCTGCCAGCTATAGTTGTGCCAGATGCCGAACATCTTCATGGACATCGCCGCGCGCGAGTTCCATTTTTCGGCGTTGCCTTTGATTATTTGCGGTATAGTATCCTGTTTTTCCATATTTTTATTTACTTTACTTTACTTTGTTAGTCATCCTGAACACCTTCCCTCCTTTGTAAGGAGGGATAAGAGGGAGATTTAAAACCACCTATCACCCTTTCTCCCTTAGGGCAATATTTACCGCCCTTAAACTAAATTACCCCCCATACGGGAGGTAATCAACAAACAATAATAACAGTCTGCAATATCCAGTTATTCAGATATCTCCCTTTTCGCCCTCCCGCGCGCACCTCTCTGTGCGCCTGGTAAACATGAATTTTAGTATATTCGGCTTGTTTTTAATAATGGACATTTCCGTGCCTGTTTTAGAGATAAATAACGATGGCCTAGCTTACCATAGAATAATTGAGGCTGTCAATTAAAATGAGTTCACGTAGTGTATCATAATGAAATTAACAATCGGGACACATATCCCTAGGGTAACCTCTTCGCGCTTTCGTACAAAGCGCGTTATATCCCTAAAGTTAATATACCAGGCTTGCCACCCATTGGTAAAGAAGCAACAAGAGAATCGCTCTTCCTTTTCCGTTTGAAGCACGGCAAGATTGTCGAAGGTTGGAATAACGGCAGTTTCAAAGGTATGGATATGAAAGCCGCATTAAAAGCATTAAAAAAGTAACAGACTATTTTTAGTACAATCTATTCATACATATAACGTTTTTATCATTAATCAACTAATTTCAAGATTTAATCTATACTCCGAATATGGTTTTCTAATTTGCAAGACATAATAGCGGTCGAGCATTGTCGATAGCCAAATATTTCAAAATGAAACATTACCCAAATTCTGGTGTCTGCTACTCGCCTTGGGTAAACAGACACTATAACTGCGGGATGTTATTTACCAGCTTATTGAATTGGGCAATCTGTACCCAGGAACCGTTTTCTAGCTCGTTAATGGTTACGTTGTTAGAAAAATTGACCGTGTTAGGAAAATCGATCGTATTTCTTGTATAAAAGGTCCAGTATAACGGGCCATTCAACCCCATGCGTACCCAAAATATATTCAGAGTCCCGCCGTTGGTCATATTCACTGTCGTACCTGCCGGGATAATGATTTCCAGTTGGGTAATATTAAGCCCGTAGGATACGCCCTTTAGGTCGATAGCAGGAAGAGAGCCATCCTTCGCCCAATTATAGTTTCCGTGCGTGATACCTGCCGCTACCTCAAATGTACCATTATGCGACCACCCGTCGTCTCCCAATACATTGGTAGGGGTAGAGGGGGGAAGTGCAACCGCAAATACGGCAACAGAGCACAGTAGAGTGGGCAGGATTATTGTCAGGATTGCAATTAGGGTTACTATTTTTTTCATGTTTCTCCTTTTTAATAATGGATGCTACGTTCCATAACTGGTGGAAATTTAATCTAGCCATATCCTATACCCTTCTGCCATCTTAGTCAATCCTTACCTGGTTCATGAAATAAAACGCTGTAATCAGCCTTGCTATTAAATGGGGGGTCTAGATATATAAGGTCAACGATTCATCAGAGAAATATTTATGGTCTCTAAGCCAAACTAGATTATCACCATAGAATAGGGCGTTAGATTTACTTATATTTCACCCCCACAAATATTTGCCTTATTCTACCATAATCACCAAATTAGTTTCACAATCTCTTCAATCGTCCAGATATGGTTAGTTAATCCGGCTTTACCCCATGACAACCGTGGTCCCTGTCGCTTTAGCAATAAGTTTGTTATAATAAAATCCTTCTCCATCTCCTTCCGATTCGTTCCTCATACGAAATCCCGTATGAACTACGTGAATCGGGACTTTATAAAGGGAGACGATGTCATTGTTATTTGCTGTCATTTTATTCAGCATTCTCGTTCGTCCTCCTTTCGTAAAGGAGGATAGAGGAGGATTTATTTTACCCCGTGACCACCGTCGTCCCCGTCGCTTTGGCAATGAGCTTGCCGTCCTGGTCGGTCACTGTCATCTCGGACACCCCAATGCGACGGCCGCTTTTAAGCACGCGGCATTCGGCGGTCAGATCATCCCCTACCGCGGCGCCGGATATCAGGTGGATATTGAACTGCGTGGCGATACTCGGGCTGACGAGCGAGTTCGTAGCGTAGGCAAACGCCTGGTCGGCCAGCGCCATGACGATTCCCCCGAAGACCATCCCGTTAAAGTTCAGGTGGTCGGACGTAATTTTCATCGTTATTTTAGCGCAGCCCGGCGTCAGCTCCAGCAGCTTCATCTTCAGAAACGAGGCAATGGGTTCCTTTTTCTCTTTTTCCCTGAGTCCCGCTACCAGGTCGGCTGATTGATTTTTATCATTAGGCATTATGTCAAGTGTCCTCGTCTTCTTAGAGTTGGTAAATTATAACATGACCACCCTGCCATTGCGCAACGCCCTACATCATCCCTTATTTGTTTTAAAATATTATGTCTGGTAGGTTATCGCTGCCCCAGCCTCAAACATCACATTATGTCTCCCCGCGTTTACCATAACTCTAAAAACAACTCACGCCTGCCCAGCTTCGATTCGTTTCCTGTTACAAGAAAATTCCCTTTCCCCTTTGTACCTCTTTCCCTCTCCATGGAGGGGAGAGGAATGAAAAGGTGAGGGTGGTATCAAATCGCTCCTGCGTTCTTCAAATCACTCGGTTATACTCTATTACCCCCTGTTGACAAACAACCCTGCTTTACCTTAATAATTAATTCCAGATATACACCGCAAGGAGGCAACGATGTCCGTCTATCTTATGCTGACAACCCTTACCGATGCCGGTAGAAAGGCCCTTCAGGAGAACCCGGAGATTCTCAAGGACATTAATAAAGAAGTAGAGTACATGGGGGTAAAAATCCTGACCCAGTACGCGCTGCTCGGGCAATACGATTTCGTTAATATCGTCGAAGCGCCCAGCAACGAGGCCGTGGCCAGACTGGCCATCCGCTTAAGCGCCAAGGGCACCATGCAGACTCTGACGCTGACAGCCATTACCCTCGACCATCTTATCTCTACGCTGAAAGAAAAGGAAAATCCCTGGTAAGGACTGATAGCGCCACGGATTCCCCTGCCCTACTGAGGGATTGTAACTAAATCGGCTTTATGAAGCTTTAACCGATGTTGTTTCTTCGTGGTGGGCAATCGGCAGGAAGCGGTAAGCCAGCCAGATAACCAGCAGCGCATCAGCGACAAGCCCCGCGGAAATAGCGAACTCCATCCAGGACGGGAAGTAAGCATAGCCCGGCCGCATCGTCATGGCCAGTATACTCACGTTAAAGCGGTTAAGCATCAGCCCGATTATGACCAGCACCGAAGTCCAGAACACAGCCTTCCGATTCTTCCTTAATTCCTGTATCGAGAAAAGGATTATCGGTGAGACAACGCCGATGATAATCTCGGCCCACCAGAGCAGATTCTGGGGGTAGGCGGTAAAGATAAGTCCAATTTCTCCGGCTACAGCCAGGTCAATCAGTTTCAGCAGCAGGTAAACCCCCAGGATGTAGGGAATCGCTTTGGCCAGGCCGCTCAAAATGCTGATATCCAGCTTATGGCTAAAGGCTTTAGAGCTGAGAGTCGACTCGAAGATAACCATAGCCGGGCCGACGGCAACCGCCGAGACAAAAAAGAGTATGGGTAATATCGGTGAATACCATAAAGGGTGCACCGTATAAGGCATTAACATCAGCATCGACCCCAGTGACGATTGATGTAAAGTCGAGAGGGCAATACCGGCGATTACCAGCGGTATCTGTATTGCCCGGATGACGCGCAGGGGGACATTCCAGTTTAACTTTTCAAAAACGGCCGGAGAAAACTCCAGGGCGAGGACGGCCGTATAGGTCATGACGCAGATGGCCACTTCAAAGAGGGGGGAATGGATGTTCCAATCAATCATGGCATGCCAGATGTACCACGGCTGCCCCAGGTCTACCAGCAAGGCCAATATCACCAGCAAATAGCCCAGTAAAGCGGTCATAACGGCCGGCCTGACGACGGGGTGGTATTTTTCCAGGCGGAAGATGTAAACAACAGCCGCCAGCGTAAAACCGCCCGCGGCCAGGGCGACGCCGCAATAGAGGTCAAAGCTAATCCACAATCCCCAGGGGCGACCGTCGCTCAGGTTGCTTATTGCGCCGATACCGTTGATATAGCGGTAAATCATCACACCCAACCCGATGAGCACGATGATACTCAGGATAGTAAGGCCGACGGGGAAGGAATGTTTTTCGCGGTTCATTTTTACCCCCGCCTTATCTTTCCCGGTATTTTAAGGGCTGAAAGTATGCCGCTAATATCCAGCCAGATTATAGCTACCGGCAACAGGATAACGGGTACCATTACCACTAAAGCGACGATAACCTGCCACATAATAATCTGGTTTCCTCCCCGGATTATTTCTAGATTGATGTTATTATATCATCGCGGGAGGTCGACCGCTAGTTTATAATAAGGATATCATGATAATCTCAATGTCTTTTGACTTGAAGATTATCTATCAAGTATTATAAGCACAAACTCGTATTAAAGGAGCAATGCTATGTCAGAAAGCAAGTATGAAAAATACGCCGTAAGAAAGCCCATTTATGAAGCCGGTAAAGGTTATCAGGGACGTCAGAGCCCGACTATGACCTTCATGAGCAGCAAACAGATACCAGAGGCTAACTACTACATCGAGTTGGGCTGGATATACGAAATGCCCAAGCCCAACCCGCATATCCACGAACATGTACACCCCTACGATGAGATCGTCCTGCACTGGGGCGGCAATCCGGAGCTTCCGCAAGTGCTCGGCGGAGAAATCGAGTTCTACATCGGCGGCCAACCGATTACCTTTAACACCACCACGGGCATTTACATCCCTGCCGGAGTGCCGCACGGCCCATTGACATGGAAGAAGTTCGAGTTTCCGCACATCGAGATGGCCTTTATGCTCGGCACCGGCGACCCGGCAAAAGGCTGGGGCAAGAGCGGCATTACCGAAGTGAAAAAATCTCTGCCCAAGAAAACCAAGAACTTCGATTATGAACAATACGTTATCAGGAGCCCCTTGAGGGAATCGCCCGGGGCTTTATCCGGAAAAGGCCGTCAGTCCCCTACCATGACCTACATGAGCGGCACGCAGATACCGGGCGTAAAAGTATACATCGAATTCGGCTGGATAAACGCGGTAACGGATACTATCCGAGAGATGAAGCATGACAAATTCGACGAGATAGTGATGCACATCGGCGGCGACCCTAAAGACCCGGAAGACCTGGGCGCTGATATGACCTTCGGCATCGGCGGCGACCAGCTTAAATTCGACAAGAGCTTCGCCGTCTACCTCCCCAAGGGCATGATGCACGGGCCGCTTATCTGGCATAACTGGCGCAAGCCGCATATCGAGATGGCGATAATGCTTGGAGCCGGCACGTTAAAAGAAGGCTGGGGATTCGACTTTATGGAGCGCTTCCCGGGCCGTACGATTATCAAGCAGGATTAAGATAGTAATTCAGAAGGAGTTTGTTCATGGATATCAAGGGACTGGAGGTAAAACTCGAAAAACTGGAAAAACAGGTTAAAGTGCAGGAAAAAGAGCTTACTGTATTAAAAGACATCGAAGCGATTAAGAAGCTGCAAAAGGCTTACGGCTATTATGTGGAACATATGATGTACCAGGAAATTGTAGACTGTTTCTCCGATAGCCCGGATGTTGTTTTGAACTGGCTCGAAGGGCAGTGGCTGGGCAAGGAAGGCGTAAAAAAATACTTCGCGTTCATGCAGAAAACCCCGCCCACCTTCCAGCACCAGGTTATGCAGATTGCCGGTATCGTAGACATCGACCCCGATGGTAAGTTCGCCAGCGGACGCTGGTACGCTTTCGGAGGTATTTTCATCCCTATGGGGGAAACCATCCGGCGCTCGTTCGTGACCGGCATTTATGAAATGCGGTATATTAAAGAGAACGGCATCTGGAAGATATTTGGCATCAAGTGGGTGATACCTTATGCAGTCGGTATTGCCGATAACTGGCGCATGCCGGAGGACGTCAACCGGCCTTATCTCGCCGGACAGTTCCGCGGTCCCACCCCGGATATCCCTATAGATAAAGAGGACATGCGGTATGTCTCCGGCTACGTTTTCCCCTTCCATTACAACCATCCGGTGACAGGCAAGCCCACTTCGGAAAATGAGAGGAACGCGCGGCTGAAGGAAGCGAAAAAGGGATAAAGAAAATAAAGTTAGAGGCGGGTTTGAAACCCGCCCATTCTCGTCGGCATCTTCTGCGGCCTTTTTACGTTCCGGTTGTCGCTTTAGATTTCCACCTGGATACCACCAGGAAAACTATTACAGCGCCCACGATAACCGCCATTGCTGTTAACTGGGCCTGCTTAAATCCAAGGAATACGATTTCGTTATCACGCCAAATAAATACTATTATCTGACTTAAAGAATATCCAATAATGTAGACGAAGAATAACATACCCGGTTTCAGTTTATTTCGCAGCCACCAAAGGAGACCGAAGAGCAGTACGTCTATCAAGGCTTCGTACACAGCCGCGGGTTGGTAGGCTATATCATGCAGGGGCGCGAACGAGTTGGGATTGGTATATACCACCCCCCACGGCAGACTGGTCGGGTAGCCGATAATATCGCCGTTGATAAAGTTGCCGATGCGGCCGAAGAATTGACCAACAACCGCGAAAATCGCGCCGAAATCCAGAAGTTTCAAGATTGAGATTTGAAGGCGCCAGCCTGCTACCAGCAGAACAATGACCACGGCGAAGATAGCCCCGTAAAAAGCCATTCCGCCTTCCCAGGCCGCCAGGATGCGCCACGGTTCCGCAAAGTAAGGTCCCAGAGGCTGTTGAATAACATAATATAATCTGGCGCCGACAAGGCCGGCAGGAACAGCCCATATAACGACCTTCTCAAGTTGACTCTGGGTGAATCCTTTGGATATGGCATAAGGCCAGGCTACGAGTAAACCGACTGTAATTCCCATTACATACATCAGGCCATACCAATGGACGGCTATCGGGCCGATGGAAAACGCTATGGGATTAGCATTTATAATTATCATCAATTCACTCTTAAAAGTGACCTAAGACATAATTAGGGCCCTTTTTTATTCAGGTCGGGCTGTTCAGCATCGCCATGCCCGTGCTGTGTCTCAAGCACTTGAAGATGTTTATCACCGGTAACGACGATACCAAAGGTCTTCAGCAGAGCATCAGGCGTTAACACGTCCTGCGGCGCGCCGACAGCCACTACTCTACGAGCCATGAGCATTACCTGATGGCAAAGCGCGGCTTCTTCCTGGATATCATGCGTGGCTACAATGATAGAAGCTCCCCTGCGAAGCTCATCACTAATTGCCTGCAAATAGAGCTCCCTGCCGCCGGCATCCAGACCGGACGTCGGCTCGTCAAGCACCAGTAGGTCCGCTTGGTGTGCTAGAACCTGGGCAACGTAAGTTCGCTGTTGCTGCCCGCCGGATAAAGAGCGCAACGGAGAGTCGGCCAGTTTCTCGATGCCCATGGCGCGCAGAGCAGAAAAAACAATTTCATCGTCCTGCTGGTTCATGCGTTTCCACAGCCCGTAGAGGGGGAATCGCCCCATGCGTACGACATCTATAGCGCGAATCGGTAAGACAAATCCAGTGTGGTGGAACTGGCCAAGATAGGCAATTCGGGGGCGATTATTGCCGGGTGGCATTCCGAATACTGTCAACCGGCCTCCCAGAGACGGCAGCAGGCCAACAATTGTTTTCAGAAGGGTAGATTTACCGCAACCATTGGTGCCGATAAGGGCAATGGCCTCGCCCGGTCTTAGTTCGAAGTTAATATCGGCCACTACAATTTCGTTGGAGTAACCAATATCAAGTGCTTTGGCCTGTACATAGAGAGTGCCGGCACTCCCTGGCGAGGTAACAACCTTTCCGTGACTATCCATGTGTCAACTCCTGTGGACGAGGTAGCCGACGCTGGCGTATATTTTGTATGATGAACACAATAAAGAAGATTAACACAGTTACCAGTATTATGGTTGCACCCGCGGCCAGGTTAAAGTGATAGCTAATCAGTAAACCTGAATACATTGACAACGCTCCAAAGAGAACCGCCCAGGCCATCATGGCTTCTATCCTCCTTGAAAGGAGGGCACCGGCACCAGCCGGTGCGATTAGCAGGCCGAAGACCAACAAGGTGCCTACTGTTTGGAAAGAAACAATGACCGTGATGGCAACCATGAAGAGCATAACATTATGATAGAGACGGACCGAGAAACCGGCTACTTCGGCCTGTTCCGGGTCAAAGCTAAGCAACAAAAACGGGCGGCGACAAATAATAGCGATAGCCACAATAACTAATGTAGCCGCAAGCTGAATCAGGATGGACTGTATACTGATACCCAGAATCTCGCCAAATAGTATCCGGGTGAGGTCACCGCTAAAGGAGTTCGAGCGGGATACAATTACCACACCCAGAGACAGCATTCCAATGAAGAGTAGCCCAATGGCGGTGTCCGAGGATAACCGCGACCGCTGTGTAATCAGAGTTATACCCCCGATCATAAACCCTGCTCCGACAGCTGCTCCAATTATGCCAGGGAAGCCTACCAGGATTGCTACCGCAATACCCGGCAGTACACCGTGGCCGAGCGCATCGCCAATGAAAGCCAGCCCGCGTAGGATAACAAAAGTACCAGCAATGGCGCAGGCGATAGAAACCAGAATACCGGCAATAAGTGCCTGGAGCATGAAACTATTGGATGAGAAAGGTGTTATCAGCAAGTCCATAACTGCCTCTATTTCAATCCGTTAGTAATAACCGTCGCTATATTCCTCATGAATGTGAAATAGGAACCATCGCCGGGCAAGGCGTGCGTGGTAAGCTCTACCACTTTTACCCCGGTCTCATCACCAATAGCTTTAGCCACTGCCGGTGATGTGCCAAGTTCCGTAAATATCGCCTTGACCTGGTTATCCTGGATGGCTTTCTTGAGCGCGGCCAGGTCGGCTGCCGATACCCCTGCCTGTGAAGATAGGCTTGGTATAATTACTCCAACCAGTTTAAAACTATAGCGCTGGGCAAAATAGCCCATTGATTCATGACCGGTAACCAGCTTACGGTCTACCTGGGGTATTTGCGCTACCGTATTCGCAACTTCGGTGTTTAGGCTATCCAGCCGGTTTTCGAGGTCTGTTGCCTGGCTGGTAACATCAAGATTGAGGTTTTTTGAAAGAGCAAGAGACAGCGCATTCACCACGCTCTTCATTATTATCGGGTCCATCCAGAGATGGGGGTCAGGCGCGCCAATAGCCTGGTCAGGGTCGCCGGAGGGAATTCCCTCACCTGTCCCTACATGGCGAACGGTAATGTAATCTGAAGCTGTAAAGAACTTGACGCCCTTGTTCCTTGCCGCCTCAAGTGTCTTTTCCATACCGCCTTCCAGCCCGAGCCCGTTTTCGACAACGAGGTCAGCCTTGTTTATCGTTTCTATATCTTTAGCGGACGGCTCCCATTCGTGCGGGTCCAGCCCATTGGGAATCGAAACAATCACATTAGCCTGGTCGCCTACCAGTTCTTTAACGACGGCACCAAGTATTGAGTAGGTAACGATAACGGTCTTCTTCGCGCTAACGGTGGCTGTCGGCGTTGTACAGGCTAACAACGAGCCAGTCAACACCAGGCACATACTCACTATCAGGACTGCCGCCCGGCTACGATTTATAACGCGTTTCCGGGAATCATCGCTGCTCATTATCGTTTTCTCCCCTGTCCAGGCAAGCCCGGCAATGCCCGTTAAATTCGAGCAAATGGCCATCAATTTTAAACCCTGTTTCCCGGGATAACCGCTGCTCAAGCTCATCGAGATTACACCCGGTGATATCAATTACTTCTCCACAGGATTTGCAGACCATATGATGGTGATGACCGTTCGGCCTTCTCATTAAATAACTGCGGCAGTTATCTTCGGCATGTACCCGGCAAACAAGGTTTAAATCCGCCAGAATCTCCAGAGTCCGGTAAATGGTCACCAATCCGATGGCGGGATACTTTTTTTGAACGCGCCGATAAATAGCCTGCGGCGTCAGATGGTCATGACTGCCGGTAATTACCTCCAGCACCGCCCGCCGCTGAGGCGTCATTTTATAGGTATTTTTACGTAGAATACCGGCTATGCCGGTTAACGCATCTGTCTTCATGTATACTATTCTAATTGAAAACGATTTTCAATTGGTATTATATTTCACTGAAATCGTTAGTGTCAATACGTGATACTATTTGCATCTGGTTACTATACTTACCTCACATTGCGACGGGGCATCTAAGAGGGGTGCAGGTCAGTCAATATAAACCAACCAAAGTTAAACAGAACTATACGTCTGCATGTCTTTTCATGTGAATTAATATTATCCGGGATAAACGGGTAAAAGAACATAATTTATTATCAATTAATACAGAATTGTATCATTTCATGGCAATACTTATGAGATGTTATCTAATCTCAGAAATAAGCTTTTCTTATATTTATTGATCTCAACACGCTTTATTCCAAAGGCAACCTCATCGATAATCAGGTGTTAGCACCCACGCTATAAATTGATAAAGATTATATATTTAAACCGGTCATTAATCAGATAAAGGTATCCAGGCTGGCAAAGGAGCATCCATGAATATCAATACTATTAATAGTCCAATAACCCGGATGTTAACCGTGGATGAAGTGGCCTACACCCTCCATGTCCATCCAACCACAGTCAGGAAGTGGGCCAAGCTGGGCCAGCTTAAATCATATCGGCTCGGCGACAAGGGTAATGTGAGATTCAAGACTGAAGATGTATCTGATTTTTCCGATTCTGCCAGCGAAACGCCGTTTTTAGCCACGCCTTCACATCCCAGAACACCTGACCTCCCGTTTCGAACTGTTGTGCCTCAAAAAACAGAACGCAAAATCAGAAAACAGGTCGAGTTGATTACTACCGCGGATGAGGCCTGCGCCCCCAGCACGCCGATAAAGGAAGTTTTACAAAAATCCGAAGAGAAATTTTATAGAATCTTTTCTCATAGCCCGGTGGCTTTTTCCATCACCAGGTTGAGGGATGACGTCATCATCGAGATTAATGACAGCTATACCCGTTTTACGGGTTACACTCGCGAAGAAATCATTGGCCATAAAATCTCTGAAAGGAACATCTGGGTCAACCCGGCAGACCGGGAACGTATGCTGACGACACTGAAGGGAAAAAGCCAGGTAATCAACGAAGAATTTAACTTCCGCAACAAGTCCGGAGAAGCGCACCCCGTGATACTACCCGCCGAGAATATCAACATCGGCGGTGAAGATTGCCTGCTCGTCATGACTATAGACATATCGAAGCGTAAGCGCTTTGAGGAATCATTACAAGAGTCCGAGGAGAAATTCAGAAACCTTTTCGAGCACGCTAAAGACGCTGTCATTCTTGCCGATGCGGATACAGGTATTCTGGTAGATATCAATCCGGCAGCGTGTAAAATGATCGGCCTGCCTAAAGATAAAATTGTCGGTAAACATCAGACAGTGCTGCATCCTCCAGAGATGGCTGATAAATTTAAACAGGTTTTCCGTGAACACGTAGAAAAAGGCCTTGTCGAGTCCGATGACACGATAATACAGCGCGCTGACGGCACGCAAATACCGGCCAGTGTGTCTACGAGCGTTACTAAAATCGGAGATAAAAAATTCATTCAAGGGGTTTTTCGTGATATTTCCGGGCGTAAAAAATTCGAGCAAGCTTTAAAAGATTCCGAGGAGAAGTTTTCTAAAGCTTTCAATGTTAGCGCCAATGCCATTAGTATTACTGATTTATCGAATAACAAGTTTGTAGAAATCAATGAGGCCTACACCGATTTTACAGGTTATACCCGCGAGGAAGCTGTCGGCCATACCGCCACGGAACTTAAACTCTGGGTATTTGATGAGGAGTTCAATAAACTCAAAATTATTCTCGATAAAGAAGGTAAATTCCGCAATATGGAGTTCCATTCGCGGATGAAGTCCGGCGAGACACGCACCGCCCTGGGTTCAGCCGAGCTAATCAATATTGGCGGAAAAGCTTGCCGTATCGTGGTGATAACCGATATTACCGAGCGTAAGAAAGCAGAGCAGGCGCTGAAGGAGTCGGAAGAGAGATTCTCGAAAGCCTTTAGTGCCAGCGCCAACGCTATTGGTATCACTTCTCTGAAAGATGGCCGCTTTATCGAGGCTAACGATAGTTTTTTCCGTTTTACAGGCTATACGCGTGAAGAAATAATCGGACATGGCGCCGAGGACCTTAATCTCTGGGTGAATCAGGAAGAACTGAAACAATATTTGGACACATTGCATAAAGATGGCAGAGTGTATAATCAGGAGTTCAGCTCCCGCATGAAGTCCGGCGAAATATGCATCGCTCTGGCTTCAGCCGAGGTGATCAACATCGGGGGTGAGCCATGCCGCATCGTGGTGATAACCGATATTACCGAGCGTAAAAAGGCAGAAGAAACGTTACGTTTCTCGGATGCCGCCTTCAAATCAATCCACGAAGCCGTCATCGCCCTGGATAACGAAGGTGTTATCACCTATTGGAACAGTATCAGCGAAGAACTATTCGGCGTTAAAACCCCCGAGGCTATAGGTAAAAAACTCCGGAGTATTATCCAACCGATTGAATCGTATCCCGGTCATCAGGATGAGCTGCTCCAGAAACTTAAAGAGCAGGGTTTCAACAAAGACGAATTGCTATACAATACCCCGCAAAATAAGGTGTGGGTCAATATGACAGTGCGTAAAATAGAAAAAGACGGTCAGCAGTACGGCTATGTGATGACTGCCTCGGATATCTCCGAAAGAAAGCGCATGGAGCACGAATTAAGCGACTACCGTACCCACTTAGAGGAACTAGTGGAAACGAGAACTGCGGAACTGAGTACGGTCAATCAAAAGCTTGAAAATGAACTGGAAGAAAGAAAACGCATCGGCAAAGAGCTGGTTCAGGCAAGGGACGCCGCTGAAGGCGCTAACCGCGCCAAGAGTGACTTCCTGGCCCGTATGAGCCATGAAATCCGTACGCCCATTCACGGCGTCATCGGCACTATCAATCTGTTACTCGATACTGAACTAAAAGAAGAGCAGCGCCAGTATAGCGGTATGGCGCGAGCTTCGGCTGAATCTCTGCTGGGTATCATCAACGATATCCTGGATTTTTCTAAGATTGAAGCGGGTCAGCTGGTGCTTGAGGAGATGGACTTCGATCTCCAGTCTACGCTCGAGGAAGCCCTCCAGCCGACAGCGCTGGCGGCTTATAAAAAAGGCGTTGAGCTCACCTGCCACGTCTCTCCCGGCGTACCGCCGGTACTGGTAGGCGACGCCGGACGACTGCGTCAAACGCTGGTCAACCTGCTCGGTAACGGCGTCAAGTTTACCGAGCGCGGGGAGGTTTCCGCCAGCGTTACGGTTGAAGCCGAAAACAGCGATAACATCGAGCTTCATTTTACCGTACGCGACACGGGTATCGGCATACCACAGGAAAAGCAGAATATTCTATTCAAACCGTTTACCCAGGGCAACGGCTCTAAATACGGCGGCACCGGCCTGGGTCTGGCCATCTGCCGGCAGCTGGTGACAATGATGGGAGGGCGTATCTGGTTAGAGAGCCAGGCGGGTCAAGGCAGCACTTTCCATTTCACCGCCAAGCTTACCAAGAGCGCTTCAGGTATGTTACCCGGATTAATACCGCCGTCTATAGAGCGTTTTAAGGGTACCCAGGCGCTGGTGATTGATGATAATACCACGACCCGACTTATTATCACCGAGCTGCTTAACAACTGGGGACTTGTCGCTACCGGCGCTGAGAGCGAGGCAGCAGCGATGCAACAACTTCAGGAGATAAAAAACAGATCAAATCGCTTGCCGATTGTACTGATGGATATGACTATGACTCCATCGAACGGCTTTGCCATCGCCAGGAAAATGGGAGATGACCCCATTCTAAAACGTAATACCATTATGATGCTTCCCTGCGATAATATCAGCGATGATTTCGCTCGCTGTCAGGAGGCCGGTATCTCTGTGCACCTGGTAAAACCGATTAAAAAGCGTGAGCTTCAAAATGCTGTTCTTGCCGTCCTCGGCGCCAGCATTGAAAAGAAAGAGGACACTGCAAAGGCCGCGCCGCCCGCTATACCGGAGCTTAAATTACGTATCCTTGTCGCTGAAGACAACCCTACCTCTCAGTTAATTGCCCGGAAGACACTGGAGAAAATGGGCTGTACCATCCAGTTAGCCGGAAACGGTCTGGAGGCAACGCGGATGGTGCAAAAAGGCGATTTCGACCTGGTGTTGATGGATTTCGAAATGCCGGAAATGAATGGCCTCGAAGCCACCCGTGTCATCCGTAATGGAGAGAAAGAAACACGCCGCCACCTGCCGATTATCGCCATGACGGCGAATGCCATGAAAAGTCATTATGATAGGTGCCTAGAAGCCGGTATGGACGGCTATCTTACCAAACCGGTAAGTCCGGAAAACCTGTACAATGCTATCAAGGGCTTACTACCATCACCTAAACCTGAACCAAAAGCTAGACTTGAACCCAAACCAGCCCAGGAACCAGCGGTGGACATCCAAGCGGCGATGCGAACTGTCGGCGGTGATACAGATATCCTGAAAGAAGTGCTCAAGGTTTTCCTGGAAGAGGACTCGCCAAGGCTTCTCAAGAGTATCAGTGAAGCCCTGCAGCGGCAGGACGGCAAGGCTATCAAAGCCGAAGCCCACGGTATGAAAGGCGCTTCTGCCGCCATGGGTGGGAAAACGGTGGCGGCGGCGGCGGCGCGCCTCGAGGCCGCGGCATTAAGCGGAGATATGCCCGCTGCGCAGACGATATTTGATGAGATGTGCGCCGAACTGGAACGCTTTAAAGACTTCTACTCTATAACCGACTTGGAAACAATAGGAGGTGCCAAATGAGACCGAAACCTCTGATCCTCGTCGTTGATGACGAAAAGTCGCTGGTGCTGATTGCGCAACGAGTACTACAGAAGGAAGGCTTCGATGTAATCACGGCCTCCAACGGCGTTGAGGGATTAAAGAAAGCGCAGGAGAGCCTGCCCGATGTCATCGTCCTGGACATCGTTATGCCTGAGATGAACGGATACCAGGTCTGCCAGAAACTTCAGGCAAACATGAACACCTGCGGTATACCGGTTATTTTCCTTAGCGTCAAAGGCACTGTCGATGAGAATAAATCCCCAACCCATGAAGGACTTAAAGAAATAAACGAGGCTTTCAACCGCGGCGCTTCGGACTTTTTAAACAAGCCCGTCACCGCGAGAGAACTAATTGATACTATTAAAAAGGCGCTCTCGTTTCAACAGATTTTAAGCTCCGGATAGAGAGAGTCTCATTAAGAGGCAGACGGGGGCGGGTTTTAAACCCGCCCCTACTTTGTTACTCTTTCTTTTTCAGGGATGCGTTGCGCTTGGCATCGGTACTCGGCCTGCCGGTAACCGGGTGATTATAGTGGAACGGCACAATATACCCGGACGGGTAACGCGGATCAATATCCCGGGGTTTATCCGGCTTGGGGGCATTCCCGAACGTTTGTATTTTTACCTGCTGTGAGGCGGCAATCCGCTCCGGTTTGACCCAGCCTTTTTCCGGCGGCGCGGTATAAAGCGGATTCCACGTCAGCTTCAGAATTTTCCATACGCCGTCATCTTTAACATAATCCGTAATATATATTCCGTCGGTAAACAGCTGGTAGACGCCTTCGCCCCTGGGGAGCGATACCGACCCAAACCCGTACCAGCGCCCTTTGGCCGTTTTGCCATTGGGGTCTATATCCACTACACCTGAAAGCTGCATAATCTGGTGTAAAAACTCCGGGCTCTGAGCCATCTGGAAAACGCCGGTGAAGTAGTTTCTGACCCCCTCTTTCCCCATGAAGATGCCGGCCATGATGTTCAGCATAGTATCGGGGCTATCGGCAAAAAGATCGATGATATCTTGGTACATCCAGTGCTCAAGATAAAAACCATAAGACCTTTGCAGCCGGTTTATCGCCTCGATGTCTTTCAAGGTAGCCACCTCTTTTTCAAGCTTTTTAAAAGATGCTACCTGTTTCTCCAGTTCTTTTATCCGGGTCTCCATCTCTTTTGAATCCATCATACTCTCCTAAAAACTATCCATATTACATGTTTTGGTTATGTCAAGCTACAATTCTTTTACAGGCTCGAAGGCTTTTTTAATTTTATCTACCCAGAGATTAAAGTTGCTGTAAAGCGGGCCAATAGCCGGATTACTGGCCATCGGCGTCGAGGCGTGAAAACCGTGTTTGATATCAGTCTCGGCGGAACGCTGCATCAAAGGCATCATAACATTAGGATGGTCGGGCTGGGTCACGTCATAGAAACAGAGCATTTCGATATGTGCCAGATGCCCGTACTCCATCGGGATTATCTGCCAGTTATTTGGGGCATCGATGATCATTTTCTTATCGATGAACTCGTTTAAAAATTCCGGTATAGCGCCGGCTACCTGGAACATATGGCTGACCGAATCGCCGCCCAGCTTGACGCCGGCCCATCCGCCTCCAAGCCGGAGTACGCGCTGTAAAAAGCTCACGATGATAAACATGTGGTCGATATTATCGTCGTATTTTTTGCGTATGGACTCGTCCACCGGCTGCCCGTCCATTTCCTTAACGATATCCCACATGACACGCTCTTCATATTGCATTTCTTCAGGGCTGGCAGTGGCCAGATAGACCCACAGCGCCAGGGGAAGCTCTCTCTGGTAGAGACCGCTGTTCCACACCTCAAAGAATTCATTGGCCGAGGTTGTGGTCAGCGAGCATTCGGTGGCGTAAAAGTATTTCAGGACGGCGTTACCGATTTCCGCCTTGCCCATTTCAAGCATGGCATCACGCAGTTTCTCCGCAGTGGGGAACTTAAAGATATAGACTTTATGCTTGTCCGGCGGCATGCGGACGGTGTATGAAGGGCTGTGACCTTCGCCCGGCATGACGGCAGGGCCTTTCCAGACATCCAGCCCAATGGCTATCTTGGTAACGATACCGAATCCCCCACTCCACCCATTCCACCCTTTGATTAAACCGCGCAGGCTGGGGCCCGGTCCGTCGGGGCAGAACCATCCGGCATTATTCCCTAGCGAACCAACCTTCAATATTTCTCCATTGGGCATCACCCACTCCGTGGCCATGAGATAGCGGTTAACTCGTGAAGCGCCGTGCTGCATATGATGGTCGCCGGAGGTAATGAAGTTAGCGAGCACGGAAGCCCCCGGCCCTACCGAGGCGGTGGGATAGTTCAGACCGCGTTTCATCAACTCGGGTTTAAGCTGCACATGCCTGACGCCGGGTTCGATAACGGCGTAACGATCAGTCTCGTTAATTTCCAGAATCCGGTTCATCCTCTGCAAATTAAGAAATACCATGCCGGGCTGGCCGATACGCCCTACGCTGAACAGCGAGACGATTGCCGCATACTTTACATTATGTTTGTTGCACAGTTTAACAATGGCCTGTACTTCTTCCGTGCTGCCCGGTAACACTATTGCGCCGGGGCCGGCCTGCTGTCCGCGCCCACCCGGTCCCGCATGCCGGTAGGCGGCCAAAACATACTCTTTATCGCTGATATATTCCGGACCAACGATGTCCTCAAGCATTTTATAAATATTTGCCGGTATGCTCATCGCAGGTATCTCCTTTTTATCGGTTTATAAGGCTTTTACCACGAGTTCGGTAAGGTCATAATAGCGCATTTTATTACGATTGGCAGCCAGAGCATTGGTAAAGCTATCCTGGCAGAAAGGACAGGCGGAAACCAGGGCTGCCGCGCCGGTAGAGCCAGCCTCGTCCAGTCTCTCAGCGGCCACCCACTGCGCAAATTCAGGGAGGACAGCAGGGACGCCTCCTCCGGCACCACAGCAGAAGCTGTTTTCGGCGTTTCTGACCATCTCTACCAGAGTTACGCCGGGAATCGCTTTGATTATCTCCCGGGGGGCTTCGTAAACACCGTTAGTACCGCGCCGCCAGGGTTTGGGCGGCACGTGCACGCCGTAAGCTTCGATTTTCCCGTTCCAGGGCACATATTTTTCCGAAAGCCGCCCCAGCATACAGGGGTCATGATAGGTCACTTTAAGGTTCTGCTTCTTTTTAAATTTTATTTTGCCTGTTTTAATAGCATCCGTTACAACTTCTGAGATATAAAGGACTTCCACGTCCATATCCACAAAGCGCGGATAGCCGCCCCGGAAGGTGCCGTAGCACTCGGCGCAGCTGGTAATCAGGGTTTTAATACCCTGCTTCTTTAAGACAGCCAGGTTTTGCTCCGCCGCTTTTTTAAAAGCTTCCGTTTGCCCCGTGCGCCAGAGCATAGCGCCGCAGCAGTATTCTTCAGCGCCGAGGACTTTATAAGTAATACCCGCGGCATCCAGTATCTTTAAGGTGTTAACTGCTATTTCAGGATGCGTGTAAGCGGCGGCGCAGCCCGCAAAATAGGCCACGCTAGAGGTATCAGAAAGCTTTTTCCCTTCCGGCAGCCAGTTGAAACGTTTATCATGCGGATTGCCGTAAATATTGTGTGTTTTTTCTATTTTTCTGGCAATCTGCATGTGTTCGGTAAGCCCCTGCCCATCCTCTACACATTTAGCTCGGAGGGCCAGAATGGTATCCAGCACTTCCATATCGCGGATAGACTTACAGTTAACATCACAGGCGCCGCAGGTCAGGCAGGTATAGATGAGCTGGATAAGCCCGTCCTCGTACCTCAATCTGCCTTCCAGAATCTCCTGGGCGATATTAATCAGCCCCTGGCCGGAATAAGCATCGAAGCCGTACCGTAAATGGATGGGGCAGACTTCAGCGTACTTCCAGCCCCTCATTTTAGGGCCCAGAACCCATTTGCACTGCCCGCATTGGTTGCAGGAGTTCATCGTATATAAAAAGTCTTTCAAGCTCTCCATGGCCCGGCTCCTAAAAACATAATTTGCCTGGATTAAGGATGTTATGAGGGTCGAAGATGCCTTTCAATTTTTTCAAAGCCTCGACCTGCTCGGGATAGCGGCTGTAGACCATATCCGCCCACGTCCCGTAGGGACGGGTAAAAAATGCCCCGTTCTTTAAAAGCGCTTCCGAGGCATCCGCGAACAGCTTTTTAACTTCATCAAGCTCGGCTTGATTGGTCTCATCACAGAAAAGATTGAACTCGGAATGGCACCCCCGCCCCTGCACCATCGGCTGGATGTAGCCGCCGATATCTTCCCGCGGATAGCGGTATTTGGCCGCCGCTTTTTGCATAACAGCGGCAAATTCAGCCGCCCGGCTCAGGGTGCTGAGGAAGAAAATGTCATGGCAGGCGCCCTTATAGCGCAGCTTCCAGTATGTCTCGCCGGGACAGGGACCAGAAAGAAGTTCGAGGATTTCCTTTTCTTTCCCCGCCCCGCCCGGCAGAGTGTTTACAGGTTTGACTTTAAAATCTGCACAAATCTCATTGAGATATTTCTCCATGATAGCGATTCTTTCTTCAGGGCGCCTTTTATAGCCGGCCAGACACAGGATAAGCGTCCATGGCGACAGGTCTTTCTTGAGCTTTTTAAAATCATCCGGCCAGCTGCTGGCCAGCATCGCGGCCAGATCGACATTATTCAAAGCGAGGCATTCATCCACTACCCTCCGCCGGAGCAACTGGTTCATGATGTCAGTCAGGACTGTTAAATCTTTATGTGGTATAAAATACAGTTTCTGCAGCGCGGGCAGGACTTCTACCTTGGTTATCGCCCACGTCACCAGTCCCATAGTGCCTTGAGCGCCGGAGATAAACCGGAAGTAATCGACGGAGCCGGGCCCCCAAGGATTGACCTTGTCCGCTTTCAGCGTTTCCAGGGTGCCGGGACCGGAAGCGGAGCCGGTGCGGAACTCTTCGCCCGTGCCATAGACTACTTCCAGAGTCATCAGGGGGTCGATAAAATCATACTGGTACTTGGGGATAATGACCGGCTCTCTTTCCAGGCGGCTGGCCACCACCGATTTATTGGCCCGCGGCAATAGCGGCGCGACCAGTTTTAAGCCCTGTTTTTTAAGTTCGGGTATCAGCTCGCCGAAAGTGACGCCGGGTTCTATCCAGGCGTATCTGTCAGGTGTATTAATCTTCCTGATTTTGTTCATGCGGCTGAAATCCACTATCACGCCGCCCTTCTCGGGCACAGTACCACCGTGAAAGCGCGGCGGGCCGGAACTGACCGGCACGAGTGGGGTTTTGGTTTCCGCGGCTATCCTGACAATGGCCTGTACTTCTTCTTTCGTACCAGGAAAGACAACTAACGAGGGACTGCCTTTATCTTGAAAACTGTAATCGTGGGAGTATTTATCAATGAGTTCAGGCTGGTCTGAGATTTGTGCGGGTTTTAATATTTCATTCAGGCAATTTTTTAAAGTGTTGTTAACATCCGGCGGGTTCACCATAAAACCTCCGTGGTTATAAATACAATCAACCGCCCGTCCCCTAGAAAATATGTTCAACATTCTTCGTGAAAATAGTAGCACATAGCTACAGGTTTCTGCAATATTTTTGAAATAGTATTTTAAAATATGAAGTCACTCCGGGGAATTGCCTGAACACCGCCATCTGGATTACAATCTTACCGAGCCGTACTGTTTAGGGGGAGAAGTTATGACTAAAATACATTACGATATCGTCTATCCCGAGCCTGTGCCCGAGGGCGTCCGCCTGGAAAAGAATGTCTACGCCCCGATGCGGGACGGCGTGAAAATCGCGGTGGATATTTACCGCCCCGCGAAAGGTAAGGGGCCGTGGCCGGTAATCTTCGCCTATTCGCCGTTCCAGAAGGAGCGCTTTTTCGAGAGCGCCAAGCCGGTTTTTTATTGCGCTAACGGCTATGTGGGCGTCCAGGCCGCCGAAAGAGGCAGCGGCATTAACGAAGGTCAATTCACGTTTCAAAGTCCTCAGGCCGCTCAGGACGGCTACGATTTAATCGAATGGATAGCTAAACAGCCGTGGTGCAGCGGCAGCGTGGGTATGATGGGGGCTTCGGGCTATGGTGTGGCGCAGTGGATAACCGCCCCCCTTAATCCCCCACACCTTAAAGCGCTGGCGGCTCTGGCGACCACAGATAATTACCGGGGGCTATGTTATCCCGGTGGAGTTCAGCGTAAGCCCTTTGTCCTGAATATGATCTCCGGCTTGATGAACGCCGCTATCTGGCCGGGGCCGGTGCCCGGCAAAGAACCTCCCATGAACATTGTCAGCGGACTCTTGTCCAATACCGAAGACGGGCCATTCTGGTGGGAGCACGGCGGCGGCTGGAAAACGATATCCCGTATTAAAGCCCCCGTCCTGAATATCGTGAACGTCCCGAATCGTTTGCACGCAATTTATCACCTGCGCTCCTACAACGAAATAAAGTCGCCTAAAAAGCTGATAGTGACGCCCTGGACCAACGAAAACTACCAGCCCTGGATTTTCGAGACGACTGCCTTTAATCAGCACATCTTGAGATGGTTCGATTACTTCTTAAAGGGCATCGATACGGGAATCATGGATGAGCCGGAAGTGGCTATCTACGATAGCGGCACAGGGAAATGGCGCTATGAAAATGAATACCCGTTAACACGCACGAAATGGACGAAATACTACCTTCACAGCCTGACTATTCTCAGCAGTATACCACCGGGGAAAAAAGAAAAACCGGATGTATACCATAATATAAGCCTGAATACCGCACTGATGGCCTCCTATGGTTTAAAAGTCAGCGTTTCCAAAGAAAACGAGCCGTTTTATGTCAACTACATCTCCGACCCTCTGGAAAAAGACTTGACGGTAGGCGGCCCTCTGAGTTTTACCTTGTACGCCGCCACGGCGGAAGAGGTCACGTCCGACTGGTCGTTCTTCGTTAAAATGGGAGAGATGGCGCCTAAAGGCGTGCCGCTTAACCCTGTTACCGGCCAGCCGGAGATAAAGCCCGAAGCAAACGACCCCTTTACCCCTCCAAACGTCCAGATATGGAGCTGGGGTTCGGTGAAAACCAAATTCCGGGAGGTGGATGAAAAGCGTTCCCGGCCGGGCCTGCCCTGGCACTCTTACAGTAAACCCGCCGACCTTAAACCAAATACGGTATATGAATTCCAGATTGAGATGCAACCCGTGTTCAAAACCTTTAAAAAAGGCTGCCGTATCTGGCTGAAAATCGCCAGCGATGACGCGCTTTTTTCCACCTGGGACGCCTCTTCAAAATATGCGGAGAGGCCCGCAACGCCGCTGAAGAATGAGATTACTATCTATCATGATGCCCCACATCCTTCTCACCTGCTGCTGCCGGTCATTCCCGATGCGCCGGAAATCGCGCCGGTCAAAGCGCCCTTGCGCGATGCCCTGCCGGGCGCGCCGAGGTTTATCAGGTAATATGAATAATATTGACTCTATCCAGCGTACCCGGCATAAAGCCTTTGCTCTTTGCGCTTTGGCTTATCTTCTGGCTTTATTTGCAGCAATCGCGGTTGGCTATGTAGTTCGAGAACTGCATCCGATTCTTATGGTTTTTACCGCTGATATTGCCGCAACTCTGGTAATCTATACTTTTGGCCGTGTATTTAAAAACGCGAGTTTCTACGATGCCTATTGGAGTGTAGCGCCGCTGGCTATTGCGCTTTTCTGGATATTCAGCGTTTCATCCAATAATCCGGTGATAGCGCGGCAAATCGTTGTTATCACGCTGGTGTTTGCGTGGGGTTTGCGCTTGACCTGTAACTGGGCGCGCAGCTGGCAAGGATTGAAGCATGAAGACTGGCGCTATCAGGACTTTCGAAAGAAAGCTAAAAGATGGTTCTGGCTGGTAGACTTAATCGGAATAGAAATAATGCCAACGGTGATGGTCTTTCTGGCGTGTTTATCGCTCTATCCCGCACTAGCCGCCGGAGAAAAACCGTTCGGATTGCTCGATGTTATTGCTATTCTGGTCACAGCCGGCGCGATTATCATTGAAACAATCGCCGATGAGCAATTAAGAACATTCACGCGAAAAAGCGCCCGGCCCGGAGAAATCATGGTCAAGGGACTATGGGCTTATTCCAGGCATCCCAATTATCTTGGGGAGGTTACATTCTGGTGGGGACTGTTTATCTTTGCTTTAGCGGCTGATTCCGGTTACTGGTGGACAATCATCGGGCCGATTTCAATCACCATACTATTTAACGTCATCAGCATTCCCCTCATGGAGAAGAGAAGTCTGGAAAGAAGGCCGGGATACGCTGAGCTCAAAAAGAAAATTCCAGCGCTTTTTCCCTGGTTTCCAAAGACATGATATTATTTAATGGAGAATATCGTTAAGAGAATTTGACTAAAGAGGTAACGTGCCCTGGCTAAGATTGTATTGGATTTACATGACATCTATAACAAAGGCTTCACGATTGATGCTGAACTCAGCCGTGTTATTGAGGAAGCTGTAAGGAAGAAAATCGCTTTAGTTGAGATTATACCCGGCAAGGGATCAGGTCAGTTGAAAAAACGTGTGTTGCGATTCCTGGCCCAGCCGGATATCAAGAAGCTTTATCATCGTCTGGAGAAGGACGATAAGAATTTCGGGCGGATTTTTGTGCATTTCAAACACTGAACTGTGTTGACAAGTCTAAGATTCGTTGTTTTTTTCCATTTTCAGGAAACAAATCGAGTGTAATTAGCTACGAGTTGTTTCTGACTTTATGTTAAGTTGGGGATTCCCGATCAGGCCGGGAATACGCTAAAATAGAAAGGGCGGGTCTTAGACCCGCCCCTACTTGTTCTCCTTCACTACCCCCTGGATTCCCGCCCCCGTATCATGGGTACGGGGCAATCTTTGCGGGAATGATAATTTGGTTATGCTTTTTCGAGAAGCTCTTGCAGCTTTTCCTGGCGGGTTTTTCTTTTCTTGACTACCAGCAGGAAGGTCTGCGGCACGTCCGCCATGAGGGCGCGGGACTGCTCGGCAGCTTCGGTATAGTAAGCAATAATCCGGGCTTCCATGGCCGCGGCCTGTTTCAGGACGTCGGCATATTTCGCTTTTGCGGATATCGCTGTTTGTATAGTGTACTTATCCGTCTCCAGGTTGAAAGCGTAACCGCCCTCTAAAGCGTCGGTGATGACGCCGTAATAAGCCCTGTCTATCTGGGCGATATTTTTCTTATTCTCCCTGGTAAAAGTCAGGTAAGATTCAGCATCTGTTGCATATTTTTTAGCCAGCGTCTCGTAAAATGCCGCCGAATCGTTTTCCAGCTTGCGGGCTAACGTCATGCCCTCGGACGCGGTATGTATTATCATCGATTATCATCCCCCTTTTTAGAACCACCGTTGAATGACAACTTTGCTCTCGGTAAAGAAGCGGATGGCCTCTTTGCCCTGGGTGTGCAGCACGCCGAAGAAAGAGTCTTTCATGCCGCTGAAGGGGAAGAGAGCTACGGGCGCTACGATACCGATATTGATGCCCACGTTGCCGCTGACGACGTTATATTGGAAATCACGGGCGCTTTTACCGTTCTGCGTAAAGATGGAATGGCCGTTGCCGTAGGGATTGGCATTGCTCATCTCAATCGCTTCCTTCAGGTTTTTCGCGCGCATGACGGACATCACCGGCCCGAAGATTTCTTCGGCACCTATTTTCATACCAGGCGTGACGTTTTCAAAAACCGTCGGGCCTACGAAACAGGTATCGGGATAGTCGCCGATAATTTTCGGCTTCCGCCCGTCCAGTACAAGTTTCGCCCCTTCTTTAACGCCGGCATTGATATATTTCATGATATTAGCTTTTTTCTCTTTATCGCGCACCGGGCCCATCTGGATAGACTCGTCCAGTCCATAGCCAACCTTGATTTTTGATGCCTGTTCGAGGACTTTATCCATGAAGCTTCTGTAGAACGCATCATCATCGCCGACGACGATAGCGTTGGCCGCCGCGAGGCACCGCTGACCGGCATTGCCGAAAAACGAGGTCATCATCGCGGCTACGGTACGATTAATATCGCAGTCCGGCATGATAGTCATGAAGTTCTTGGCGCCGCACTGAGCGATAACCCTTTTGCCCGTCTCGCCGCATCTTTTGTAGATAACGTCCCGGCCGACTGGAGTCGAGCCGACGAAGGTGATACCGGCGATGCCCGGGTGATCCAGCATGGCATTGACGACCGCCCGACCGCCATGAACCACGTTCCAGACGCCCGGCGGGAAACCGGCTTCTTCGGCCAATTCAGCCAGTCTATTCTGACTGTTGGGCACTTCGCTAGAAGGTTTGACGACAACGCAGTTGCCGGTGGCGATCGCGTAAGGCACCGACCAGAGCGGAATCATGAACGGGAAGTTGAACGGGCCGATGACACCAAAAACCCCCAGCGGCGTGGGGATTACCCACTCATCGATACCGGAGGCAATATCCTCAGAAAAGTATCCCTGCATCAGCGTGGGGACACCGCAGGCGACCTCGACGTTTTCAATACCGCGACGCGTCTCTCCGCGAGATTCGTCGATAGTCTTACCGTGCTCCTGGGTTTGTATGCGGCTGATTTCTTCAAAATTCTCTTCGAGCAGTTCTTTCAGCCGGAAAAGCAGTCTCGACCGGGCCAGGGGAGTCGTCCTGCGCCAGTCGGGAAATGCCTCTTGAGCGGCAGCTACTGCGGAATCAATTTCTTCTTTGGTGGATACCGGCACTTTAGCGATGGTTTTGCCGTTGGCAGGATTGACCACATCTACAATCTCGCCCTTGGACTCGACCCATTCACCGCCGATATAGTTTTTAATCGTTTTTACTTTTTTAATCGGTTCTTCAAGAAAAGCCATCTTGACTCTATACCTCCTTGCCAAATTTGATGCGGAACATTCCTATACACCGGCATTGCGAGCGAAGCAATCCGCCAATTCAGAGTTAGAGATTGCCACGCCTCCCGACTTCGTCGGGATGGTCTCGCAATGACAGATAATTTATTTCCCCGGTTCATCCAGCGTACGGTAATACGTATCGCCAAGGTCGTTGGGGTCGAAAAGTTCTTTTATCTTCCGCTGATAGCGGAAGGCAGACGGCTGCGCCGATGACAGCAGGAGCTTATCACGAATTTCTTTTGGCGTCGCCATGCCGTCAGTCCAGCGCGCGGAGTCGTTCTGTTTCTCCATGCCGGTGCCCCACCCGTTTTTAACGGCCCAGGCACTGGTGGCGTTGAAAAACTCCAGGCAGCCTTCGGTGGATTCTTTGCTATACGGATCGAAGTGGGCGAAGTTCTCCCAAACGGTAGCGCCACCGCCACCCAGCACACCTATACCGCCCATCGTGCAGTCACCGCCGGCGTTAACGATATTGCCCTTCTTTTCCCATTGCTTCTTTAGCTCCGTACCTTCATCCATGAACTGTATACCGTAATCCGGGGGGCCCTNNCCCATTTCAGTTTGAATTCCGTGCCTTCATCCATGAACTGGATGCCATAGTCCGGCGGACCCATCCAGCCGTAACAGCCGTCATAGCCCCCGCCGTAAACGAGGTTCAGATTTTTGTGCCCCAGCCGTATCATATACATCAGAGACCATTCTTCTATTTCAGGATCGAGCATGGCTTCTACTTTCCAGCCTTTAGTCTCGGCCAGAATCTCGTCGAGGGCTTTTTCCTGCCACTCGATATCGCGCTGTGTCATGCCTGCCAGGATAAGCTGGAAATCACGCTTCATGGTTTCCGTGGTTTTAACAATTTCCTTATCTTTCATCAGGTCTTCGAGGTCGGAAAGTGTCTTGGTGGGATCGGTCAATATCTTGACCATAGCCCATTTCAGGTCGCGACCGAACATGTTGAACTGACGATGAGCGATATAGCCGATTTCAGCGTCCCAGATTTTATAGGAGGCATCGGAGTAAGCCTGCCACGTGGGAAAGGCCACGGTATAAGACTTAAAATTCTTCGGGAGTATTGCCCTATAGGCCGGCGGTCTCCCTTCGGTGGGCATAGTGGCCGGGCCGGGCCACGGGAAGAGCTTGAGGGCAATCCTGGTAAAGACGCCCATTCCTCCCTGGGTTCCGAGACCTCCCCTGATGATACTCCGGACGCTTGGTCCGGGGCCTTCGCCGCTGAACCAACCGCAACGCGACCCGAGCGCGCCAGTCCGCAAGATTTCACCATTGGGCATCACCCATTCCGCACCGAGCATGTTCTCACCATGGCCGCCCATGTAAGCGCCGGCCGGTCCTGCGCCCGCAAAAGAGGTGGCGCTGGCCAGGGGTGAGCAACTAGAACCAGCCCCGATGATGTGGGTATTCAGTCCCACTTTCATTGCCTCAGCCTGAAGTACCGCGCCGATAACATAAGGCTCAATGACGGCGAACATATTTTTCTCGTCTATCTCCAGAATGCGGTCCATGCGCCGCATATCCAGCTGGATAGCCCCATCATGCGAAGGGTATCCCATAGCCGACCAGAAAGTACTGGAGGCCTTAAATTTTATCTTGTATTTATTGCATACTTTGACGATAGTCTGGACTTCCTCGGTGCTCCCCGGCAGCAGGACAGCTTCACTTCTAGGTGTATAAACCTTGTAATAAGGCCCAAGGTGAATAGCGGTATGAGAAAGAGGATACCTGTACGAATCCAGCAATGCAGGGTCGTCAGAGATATTATCCTGGCCTACGATGTCTTCTAATGCCTGATAGGCTTCTCTAGATAGTTTCATTTATCCTTTCCTCCTCGCCGGTTGCATAGCCTGCTTGACCAGGTCTACGATGTCAAAAACCTGCATCTTATCGCCCGCCGTGCTGATAGCGTCAAGGAAGTTCCTCTCGCACCAGCCGCAAGCGCTGACGATAGCCTCGGCCCCGGTGGACTTGGCCTCTTCTATTCTTTCGGTGGCTGTCCAGTTGGAAAAATCTGGATAGGCTTCTTTTACGCCGCCACCCGCACCGCAGCACCAGGCATATTCTTTAATCCTCTCCATTTCCACCAGCTCCAGGCCGGGGATGCTTTTCAGGATATTTCGCGGCGTCTCGTAAACACCCCAGGCGCCGTTATAGCGCGGCTTGCGCGGCTCATAGACGACCACCTGGTTAAAGATTTTCTTCTCTTTGCCCTCCCAGGGTATGTAAGGCTCGCCCTGTCTGCCGAGGTGGCAGGGGTCGTGATAAGTAACCCGGATGGGTACGGTCTTGGTGAGTTTAAGCTTGCCCTGGTTGATAAGGCGTTCGATGTACTGTACCGTGTGGAGCACCTCGAAGTGAGCCCCCAGGCGGGGATAAAGGCGGGTAAAGGCATGGTAACCGTCAGCGCAAGAGGTTACTACTGTTTTCACGCCTGCCGCCTTCCACATCTCAATGGCGTTCTCGGCAAACTTTACAAATTCACCGTGATATCCCATATAGTAAGCCCTGGCGCCGCAGCAGGATTCATCATTGCCCATGATGCCGATGTTGACACCGGCGTTTTTCATAATGGTCACGGCGTTTCTAACAGTCGGCCAGAGCGCTTTATCGTAGCTGTACCGGCAGCCCGCGTGGAAGAGCACTTCAGCCGGCTCCTTAGTAATCAACTTTACATCCAGCCCCTCAGCCCAGTCGCCCCGGTTGGCTTTTTTCTCCATCATCATATTATCTTCCTTGCGGAGATTATCGATAATAGCCATATGCTGGGGCAGCAGCTGTCCGTCTTCAACCAGACGAGTGCGGAGCTCGTGCATCATCTGCAACGGTTCCAAGTTATAGCGGCAAATCTTATCGGCTACATCACAGGAGCCGCAGAGACAGCATTTAAAAACGATGTCCTGTACTTTCTCGGTGTATTCGCTCTCCTTATTTATAAGCGAAAGCGCCACCGCGAACCTACCGCGCGCCGAGTATGCATTGAAATTGTTATAGGCTATGCTGGGGCAGCCCTTGGAGAACCTGCGGCTCTTTATCTGGTCAAGCGGAACAAACTTGCAGTAAGAGCACTGGCTGCATCGTTCCATATCGGGTCTAAAATCTTCTAACGCCACTTTTCTATGCCTCCTTCTTTTCCATTCACCTAAAAGCAGAGCTTACCCGGATTCATTATATTGTTCGGGTCGAAAATACCTTTTATCTTCCTTAAGACTGACGTTGTCTGCGCGTCACGGTTATAAGCCATATCCGCCCAGATGCCGTAAGGCCGGGAATAATAGGCTCCCTGCCGTAGCATTTCTTCGCTGGCCTTGCTAAATAACTCCTTCATCCTGGCGGTTTCACGGGCATTCTTCGGGTTGTAAGGAAGGTGGAATTCACAATGACAGCTGGCACCTTGATGCACCGGCTGTAAATAGACCCCTATTTCCGAGACCGGGTACTGGCAGGCCTCGGCGGCCGTGTACATTGCTTTCACGAACCCCGGTGTCTTATCGAGCGTGGTCAGGAAGAAAATGTCCTGGCAGCCGCCTTTATAACCAAGTTTCCAATAAGGTTCTGCCGACGGGTTGAAAACCGCTTTCATCACCTCGCCGTTCCTGGCCCCGGCGATTTCCGGCACCAGTTTCAAGCCGAATTGCTGGGCGATATCCGAGATATCTTTCTCCTGGAATTCGACTCTCTCTTCTGGAAGTCTTTCACGCCCGGCGATGGTCACAAGGACAGACCATGCCGGTAATTCCATGGCCCTGCCTTTGATAGCGTCGGGTTTCCCCCCGAGCACAGCCGCCAGTGTCAGATTATTCAATATTAATAGATTATCACCGAACCTGTACTTAAGGAGCTTGTAAGTAAAATTTAAAAGGTCATCGAGCTTACTGGAGGTGACGAAAAAGAGTTTATGTATCGAGGGGAGGAGCTCGCATTTTACCGATACCCAGGTCACGATGCCCATGCTACCCTGCGCGGCGGAAACGAGCCTCCAGTAGTCCACCTGTCCCGGCCCGCCCAAGGATATCGGTGCGTGTTTATGCTTCCAGGCCTCATCCGGGTCTTTCACGTTCCCGGCATCGCCGGTGCGGAACTTCTCACCATTTCCCCAGATTATTTCCGTGTTTCGTAAGGGCTCGGGTATCAGCCACTGTAACCTGGGAATGAGTGTCGGCTCACGTTCCAACAGACTGGCCACGATCGACTTGTTTGCCCGCGGCGTTAACGGCATGGAGAGTTTCATTCCTTCCTTAGCCAGCGCCGGCTGGAGCTGAGGATAGGTCACACCCGCCTCGATGATGGCCGTCCGGCTGCGGCGGTCGATTCTGACGATACGATTCATACCGCTCATGTCTACCATTACCGCACCAGGGGTGCTGGGAACGGTATCACCGCGGAAATGCGGCGGGCCGGAGCTTACTGGCACCAGCGGCGTCTGCGTCTGGTTGGCCCAGTTCACAATCGCCTGTACCTCGTCCGCATCCTTCGGTCTAACGACACAGCGGGGCTTCATCGGCAGGACAAAGCTCTGGTCGCGGGAGTAAGCTTCGAGGGTTTCAATACTATCAATAACATTCCCCCCACCGGCTATTTCCTTTAGCTTTTCTTTGATTTCATTCACCTCTATATCTCCTTTTTCAGGAATTCAGGCATCTCTTTATTACAAATAAAAAGGCACAGTTAATCGCCAACATTATATAGCGATGAGTGCCTTTCTTTCCTTTCTACGACTGTTAGAGACAGCGTATTTTCCAGCAGGTACGTGTCGTACTGTGATATATATTACATTTCAGTCGATGTAATTGTCAATGCAGCTTGACAAAGATATTACGTCCGCTTAAAGTCATGTTTAGAGAATATTATCCAAGGCTAAAAAAAGCGAGGTAAAGCATGGGCCCGCTGAACGGAATCAGAGTCATCGATTTAACACAGGTGCTCTTCGGCCCTTTCGCGACGATGCTGCTCGGCGATATGGGCGCTGAAATCATTAAAATCGAGCGACCGGAGATAGGCGACATCGCCCGGGGCAACGGTCCTGTGGTTAACGGCGTCAGCACCTACTTTCTCAGCCTTAACCGGGGGAAAAAAAGCGTATCGCTGAATCTCTCTACCAAAACTGGAGTAGATGTGCTTTTAAAACTCATCAAGACCGCCGATGTCCTGGTCGAGAATTATAAGCCCGGCACGATGAAAAAACTCGGCCTGGATTATGAAACAGTCAGGAAAATCAATCCGGGCATCATTTATGTTTCCGGCTCGGGCTTCGGGCAATACGGGCCGTACGCCGGAAAGCCCGCTTATGATGTTGTCGTCCAGGCGATGGGCGGAGTGATGAGCATCACCGGTGAGGAAGGCGGCCCGCCGATAAGGCCGGGAGTATCTTACGGCGATATTTCTGCCGGACTGTTCCTATGCATCGCCACCCTCGCCGCCCTTGAGGAACGCCATAAAAGCGGTCAGGGACAGTACGTGGATATCAGCATGCTGGACTGCCAGGTAACCGTTCAGGAAAACGCCTTTGTTCGCTATCTGAACACCGGAGAGATACCCCACGCCCTCGGCACCAGGCACCCCGTGATGACGCCATTTCAAGCCTTCCCTACTCAGGACGGTTATATCGCCGTGGCTTTAAGGGGCGGCACCAATGACCAGTGGCCGCTTTTCTGCGCCGCCATTGACCGTGTCGATATTATAGATGACCCGCGCTTTACCGACGGCTGGGACCGCACCCAGAACTATAAAGATCTGGAGCCAATATTAAACTCCGTTATTAAAACCAGGACGACGCAGGAGTGGATGCAAGAACTCGAAAAAGCCGGCATACCCTGCGGCCCGGTCAACAACATCGCGCAGGCGGCCGCCGACCCGCAGATAGCGGCCAGGGACATGATTGCCACCGTGCGCCACCCTGNNGTTAATTCACCATTCAAATTTTCCCGCACGCCCTGTAAAGTAGAGCATGTTTCTCCGGAGCTGGGAGAACACACGGAGGATGTTCTTAAAGAGCTATTAGGAATGACGCCAAAAGAGATCGGAAAGTTAAAAGATTCAGGCGCGATTTAATAAAAGGAAAATATCCGCGGGAAGGAAACGATTCCGTAGCTGGGTGAGCGTGATTCGTTTTTAACGTTATGTTAAATAACAGGGTTGAGGGTTGAGGAACAACTTAAAACTTAAAAGTCAAAGCTATAACATAAAAGTTAAAACGACCTCTCCTCTTTAATTCTCCTCTCCGCCGGCAGAGAGGAGAAGATATTCTATTGAACAAGGGGCGCTGGATTCCGGCTTCCGCCGG
>PLLL01000043.1 GCA_003141235.1 Dehalococcoidia bacterium | reverse complement strand
TACCGGCTTTCGCCGGTATGGTTCATGAACATCATTGCGCTCATCTTATGGCAAGTGCCAGGGGGCATAAATCCCTCTCTTATCTCCCTTTACGAAAGGGAGACGTCAATACCCCAAATGCCAGTTCTATTGCGCTCATCTTATGGCAAGTGTTAAAATAGACTAAAAGCACGCACCCCCAGAGGTAAGGATGTTCACCGGAATTGTCGAAGAGGTAGGGAGTATTGTCTCAATCAGTCTATCAGGACTGACGGTAGCCGCCGCTAAGGCTCTTAAAGGGATGCAACTGGGCGGCTCCATCGCTATAAACGGCGCCTGCCTCACGGTGACCGCGTTCGACAGTAAGTCTTTCTCCGTCAACGTCATGCCGGAGACGCTGCAAAAGACCAATCTCGGACTCCTCCATCCCGGCGATAAAGTAAATCTGGAAAGGCCGATGGTGCTGGGCGGTGAACTGGGCGGCCACCTGGTGCAGGGACATATCGACGGCACAGGGAAAGTAATTTCGGTGGTCAAAGAAACCGGGGCGATACGCATTAGATTCGAAGCCCCTCGCGAGCTTATACGCTATATCGTGACCAAAGGCTTTATTACCGTAGATGGCGCAAGCCTGACCGTCACTGAAAAAGACAGCAGCTCCTTCGGGGTATCGATTGTCGATTTCACACGCCGTAACACGATTCTGGCCGATAAAAAAGTTGGAGATGTCGTTAACCTGGAAGCGGACATCATCGGCAAATACGTGGCCGAGTTTTTGAAGCCGCAGGATAAAGGCGTTACCGCAGAATTTTTACAGGCGCACGGTTTCCCGGTTAACTAAAAGCGCCGGGCAGACAAGGAGAATTGGACCATGGCCTTAGCAACGATACCTGAAGCTATTGAAGATATTAAAGCCGGCAAGTTCGTTATCGTCGTTGATGATGAAGACCGGGAGAACGAAGGCGACCTTATCATGGCCGCCGAGAAGGTTACGCCGGAAGCCATCAATTTCATGGCCGTTCACGCGCGCGGTCTCATTTGTATGCCGTGCAACGGACAGCGGCTGGATGAGCTGCAAATACCCATGATGGTCGTCAACAATACCGCCAAACTGGGCACAGCTTTCACTGTATCGGTCGAGGCCAGAGAAGGCACAAGCACCGGCATTTCAGCCGCGGACAGGGCACGGACGGTACAGGCAATCATCGATTCCGGGACCAAGCCGCATGACCTGGTTTACCCGGGTCATATGTTCCCTCTGCGCGCCAAAGACGGCGGCGTTTTAGTGCGTATCGGCCAGACCGAAGCCACCGTGGATTTAGCCAGAATGGCAGGTCTTTACCCGGCCGGCGTCTGCTGTGAAATTATGAACGAAGACGGCACGATGGCACGGCTGCCCCAACTAGAAATCATCGCGAAAAAGCTCAGTTTAAAAATCATCAGCGTGGCCGACCTCGTAGCTTATCGCTTCCGCCATGAGAGGCTGGTAACACGCGTAGCCGAGGCCAAACTTCCCACTGCCTATGGGGAGTTTAAGGTCATTGCTTATAAAAGCAATACCGACCCTGATGAGCACCTAGCGGTGGTCATGGGGGATGTGGCTACCGACGAACCGGTGCTGGTGCGCGTGCACAGCCAGTGCCTCACCGGCGATGTTTTCGGCAGCATACGCTGCGACTGCGGCGAGCAGATACAGATGGCCATGAAAATAATCGCCGCCGAAGGGCGCGGCGTCGTCCTCTACATGAGGCAAGAGGGACGCGGCATCGGCCTTCATAACAAGATAAAAGCCTACGCCCTGCAGGATAAAGGGATGGACACTGTAGAGGCCAACCTAGCACTCGGTTTTAAAGCCGACCAGCGTGATTACGGCGTTGGGGCCCAGATACTGGTTGACCTGGGCATCCGCAATATGCGGCTGATGACCAATAATCCCAAGAAAATGAGCGCGTTTTTAAGTTTCGGCCTTAAGATAACAGAGCAACTCCCCATCACCACCGAGCCTAATAAACACAATCGCCGCTACCTGCGGACAAAGCAGGATAAAATGGGACATCTCTTAAATGTACTAGATACAGATTGTGATAATTAATCACCAAGGAGACAGCGATGAGCAAGATTTACGAAGGCAATTTACTGGGGAAGGGACTTAAATTCGGGGTGGTCGTCTCGCGCTTTAATGAGTTCTTCAGCGGAAAGCTGCTGGAAGGCGCCAAAGACGCACTGATACGCCACGGGGTGGTCGAAACCGATATTGAAGTCGCATGGACGCCCGGCTCGTTCGAGATTCCGCTGATCGCCCAAAAGATGGCCGAGACGAAGAAGTACAGCGCCGTCATCTGCCTGGGAGCGGTGATAAGGGGCGGGACGCCTCACTTCGACTATATCGCCGCCGAGGTGAGCAAAGGCATCGCTAACGTGGGTCTGCATACGGGTGTGCCGGTGATTTTCGGGGTTATTACCACCGATACGCTGGAGCAGGCCATAGAGCGCTCCGGGACGAAGGACGGCAATAAGGGCTTCGATGCCGCCGTCAGCGCTATCGAAATGGCCAACCTGCTGAAGGCGATTGGATAGCCCAACAAACCTTAAATTTTACCCTGAATACAAACAGGAATATTTTTAAGTCAAAGCTCAAAGCTTAGAGTTTTAGGCTATGGTTTTGAGCTTTGACTTTTTATTTTAAAGTTTAAGTTATCTTGTAAACCGTATCTCCCCCCCTCACCCTGTCCGGGACTTTTATACCCACGGACTGGCCTTCCTTAGCCTCGGTGACATCCTTATTGTCAATCTGCATCGAGGCTACGGTCATTTCTACATCCGTGGTATGGCCCTTGATGTGAATCCTGTCCCCTACCTTAAGACTCCCGGTGATTTCAATAGCGGCAACCACCGGCCGGGCAAAAAAGTCGCTTACTTTACCGATTTCTGTTTCAGGCATATACCTCCCTCCTTACAGCTTAATGCCGTGCGGATTCAGGCTTCGTATTCAGGATTATACCCCCTCGCTCAGCGATAAATCAATAAGTGTTTTTAGCTATTTTTAAAATATGAGGTTAGCTCCAGATAAAACCCACTTATGTCTTTGATGGAGATTGCCACGCCTCCCGGTGTCACCCTCACCCTTAATCCCTCTCCCATCAAGGGAGAGGGTAAAAAGAAGAGCGATATAACGGGGGATGGCCCGCAATGACAGGAAGGAACCTTTTTGACATGCTTCCCCTTCGGGACATATAATGAGTCTAAACGTATTACTGAGAGGACATGTACCTTGGCAAAGCAAGACGAACCTGAAAAGTCAGGTCATGATATCGAGCGTGTCGCCAAGCAGCTCGATGCGCTGGACAAACGCCTGGACAACGTCGACTCCGTCGTATCGGCGGTCGCCGAGCGCGTCATGAAGCAGCCGATTACGCTGAACATAACCTGTCCCAGCTGCGGCCATAAGGTAGAAATCGCTATCATCGGCGTCGAAAAACCAGGCCGTTAATCCGGCTTGTTACCAAAAAACATCTTATTTCCATTGATATATTTTCCCAATGAGCGCACTATAAAAATACTCAAATACCCGGAGGGAATATGACTCTAGCCGCGAGAATGGAACAAACCCGATTTAATGCCTTCAGGTGGCGCTATGAGCTAAGTATCCCGATGAAACTGGCACTGGCCCTCGGCATGGCCGTCTTAACCGGCCTGCTGGCCCAGGTGAGAGTCCAGCTACCCTGGAGCCCCGTGCCGTTAACCAGTCAAACACTGGCCGTGCTCCTGGCCGGCGTAGCGCTGGGGAAATGGTGGGGCGGCATCAGTATGACCCTTTATGCCGCGCTGGGCATGGCGGGCGTGCCGTGGTTTCAGGGTATGAACGGAGGACTGGCTTACATGGCCGGGCCTACCGGCGGCTATATTATCGGCTTTATTCTGGCGGCGCTCTTCCTCGGGTATTTCACGGATAAGTACGTTAAATCGCGCCGCTTTATGAGCATGCTGGGTCTGATGCTTTTTGCCAGCTTAATTCTTGTTTATGTCCCCGGCCTTTTACAGCTGGGGTTATGGCTTAACCTGGTCAAGGGTGAACCGGTCTCGTTGAGCAGCCTGATGACGATGGGCGCCATACCATTCATCGCCGGCGATATTACCAAAGCTGTCGCGGCGGCGCTTATCGCGCGCGGTGTTACGCCGCAAACGTCTTTCGGCAGAGAGGCCGATAGAAAATAAAAAGGACAAAGGCGGAGCAGAAGCTAAGGGGAGGTAGTTATGGGTGATATCATTAACGAAGCTTACAGCATAGTTCAGTGCAAGGAATGCCCCTGGTATAAAGCCTGTGTGATACCAATGAAGTTCACCGCTCAAGATATCCGGCGTCAACTGGAACAGGCGCCACCGGGTACGAGCGTCCCGCAACAGATAGACTCCGGTATGGATAATTTGTTGTCCAGCATGGCCACAGCGGCGCAGGCCTCGCTGCTGGAGGGCTGCCCTATCTTCATTGAGCGTCTGCGCACCAGTCCCAAGCTCGCGCAGCGTATTAAAGAACTCATGCTGAACTGGGGCAACGAAGAACAGAAGTAGTTGGTAGTTTGTAGTTAGTAGTTTGGGACCCTCCGCCACTTTCAACTTACTACAGCTTGAGCGCTTTTTTCTCTTCCGACGTCAGGGTCTTAATAAAACTTGCCAGTTTTTTCTTGCCTTTGTCAGTGATAGTTACTTTATCGTTTTTTACGTCCACGAAGTCCAGAAGTTCAAGCTCCCCGACGATTATCGCTACCATTCTCTGGCCTAACGATGGGTAGATATTATCTCTTTCATCCTTCGTGTACTCATTAATTATCTTATCCATAGCGATGCCCGGCTTTCCCGAGACTTTACCAAGTATCGTCATCGACCGCCGGTAATAGGGTAGAGCGTCACCTCTATCGGCCAGGTCAAAGGCTTCCAGCTTAAACTGCACCAGGGTATGATTGTCACCGCAGACCAGCGCAAAATCTCTTTTTTCCGTACCTTTGCCGATGATGAATTTCCCGCCCGGCGGGGTATCGAATAACGTTTCATCAGCGACGAATTTATAGCCTTCTTCCGGCCTTTCCAGCGTCGGTCTGAACCCTACCCCGTCGTATTTTTTATAGGCCGGGTCGTACACGCTCTGAGGGGAATGGAAAAAGGGGTAATAGCCGGCAGGGATTTCCCCCTCTTTATGCCGGCCGCCGGACGCAAAAAGGTCTCTAAACGCCTTACCGAATTGCGGCAGCATGTTAGGGCAGAGTCGCCCGGCGATGGTTTCACCGTCGAAAATGATTTCATCGCCGACCTTATAGCGAAAATGGCAGGGACCTTTACTCTCGTCCTTGCCGAAACCGACTACCGTAGCTTTTACTTTAAACATAATGCCCCTTTATGACTCTAATTAGTCGTTGATTTAAGCGTTACCAACCAGCGCCTTCAATCGTTTATAAGCTTCGGCGGGCTGCGGCTGGCGGAACAAAGCGCTGCCGATATAGATAACATCGACGCCGCTTTGGGCTATTTTAACGATATTATCCTCTTTAACGCCCCCATCGATGCCTATCTCCATTTTAGGAAAAACTTTGCGGAACGCGGCTATTTTATCCAGCACTTCCGGTATGAACGCGGCGCCGTAAAAACCGGGGTGCACAGACAGGAAAAGCACGCTGTCCACCTTTTTTACCAGGGGGGTGATAGCGGCAATAGAAGTCTCCGGGTTAATGGCCAGCCCCACCTTTATCCCCAGTTTACGAATCTGCTTGATGATTTTTTCCGGCTCCGGGGTGGCTTCATAGTGAAAGACGATTTTCTCCGCTCCGGCACGGCGGAAGTCCTCCAGGCAGTTTTCCGGGTGGAGCACCATAATGTGCGCTTCTCAGGCTATGTTAATTTTCACAGCGGCAACCTGCTTACAGGTGACACTGTGCGAAGGGACGAATTTCCCGTCCATGATATCGACCTGAGCGAAGTCGGTAAAGCTCTCAGCCTGGCGCACCAGCTTTTCCAGCGCGGCAGGGTCATCGGTAAGAATGGCGGGGACAATGCGGATACTGCGGGTCATGCTGCCTCCTGAGTGAGCTTTTCGGGAAAACCGGAAGACCTGTACTGACGCTATTTTAGGTGTGAATCAGGCATGGTGTCAAGCTTATATTCCCTGTGCTATACTTTAGTGTAATGTTATGTTCAAAATCCCCCTTAATCCCCCTTTTTTTAAAAGGGGGAAGCGACTGTTTAATTCTCCCTCCTGTCCCTCCTTACGAAGGAGGGATGGAGAGATGAGCAAACCATGATAGATATGACTTGACCAATCATCCTCTCCCTTTTTAAAGGGAGAGCGAGAGGAACTTTAATTTAGGGGTTTTAAAAATTTGCCGGAAGTCAATGAAATAAAAGCTCACATTGAAAAGCTGCGGGCGGAAATCAACCGCCATAACCGGCTTTATCACGTTTTAGACAGCCCGGAAATCTCCGACGCCGAGTATGACGCGCTGATGCGGGAGCTTAAACAACTTGAAGAGCAAAATCCGCAACTGGTGACGCCGGACTCCCCCACCCAGCGCGTCGGCGCAGCCCCGGTGGAGGCTTTCGGCGTGGTGGAGCATACGCGCCCGCTGCTTTCGCTGGGCAACGCCTTCTCCGATGATGACCTGCTGGCATGGTACACGCGCACGATAAAATTAGTCGGCGAGAGGCCGTTCGACTTTGTCTGCGAACATAAAATCGACGGACTGGCCATCGCCCTGACCTATATCGACGGGCAATTTACCACCGGCGCCACCCGCGGCGACGGTTTAAGAGGCGAGAATATCACGCAAAATCTGCGGACGGTCAGGAGCATCCCCCTTTCCGTCCCTAAAGATGCCCCGCGCCGCTTCGAGGTCAGGGGGGAAGTTTACCTGCCCAAGACGGGCTTTCACAAGCTGAACAGGGAGCGCGAGGATGAGGGGCTACCCCTCTTTGCCAACCCGCGAAATGCCGCCGCCGGCTCGGTGCGCCAGCTCGACCCGCGCATCACCGCCAAACGCCCGCTGGATATCTATATTTACATGCTGGGCTGGGTCGAGGGTAAAGCTACCCCGCCGACCCACTGGGAAACGATGGAATGGCTGAAATCGCTGGGATTTAGAATCAACCCCAATAACCGCCAGATGAAGACCATCGAACAAATCAAAGAATATTACCGTACATGGGTGGAACAGCGCGCCGGACTCCCTTATGAGGCCGACGGCATCGTGGTCAAGATAAACCAGATCAACCTGCATGAAGAACTCGGCGATATCGGCCACGAGCCGCGCTGGGCAATAGCCTACAAGTTCCCGGCCATGCAGGGCACTACTATTTTAAAAAGCATTGAAATCAGCGTAGGCCGGACGGGCACTTTAAATCCATTCGCCGCCCTGGAGCCGGTAAAGGTGGGGGGCGTCACCATTAAAAGCGCCGCCCTGCATAACGAGGACGACATCCGGCGGAAAGACATCCGCGAGGGCGATACAGTTATTCTACAGCGCGCAGGGGATGTGATACCGGAAATTATCGGGCCAACACCGTCCAGCAAAGAGCGACCCGGACGCTCTGCTGAGTTCAGCCTGCTGGATAAGCTGCCCAAAAATGAGCAAGGTGAAGTGGTTTGCCCGGCGTGCCGCCAGACCAGCATCATCAAGCCGGAGGGCGAGGTGATGTACTACTGCGCCAACGCCGCCTGCCCTGCCCAGGCACAACTGCGCATCGAGCATTTTGCATCCAGAGGCGCGATGGACATACGCGGCATCGGGGAATCGATGAGCGCGACGCTTTACCAAAAGGGGCTGGTCAAAAACGCCGCAGATTTGTATTACCTCACTCAAGAAAAGCTCGCGGAAATGGAGAGGATGGGCGAAAAAAGCGCCGCGAACATTATCAATGCGATTAATACCAGTAAAGACCGCCCGCTGGCCAGGGTCATTTATGGTTTAGGCATCCGGCACGTGGGGGAGGAAATTGGCCAGGTGCTGGCAGCCAATTTCCCCTCTATCGATAACCTGGCTAAAGCTTCAAGGGATGACCTGATGAAAATCAGCGCCATCGGCCCCAAGATTGCCGATAGCATCGTTGGATTTTTCGGGCAGACAGAAAACCTTGAAATCATCCAGAGGTTGAAAGATGCCGGTGCTAAGCTAGAGGAAACTGCCACCGCTCCAAAAGACCTGCCTTTATCAGGCAAAGAGTTTGTTCTCACCGGCAAAATGGAATCGTTCTCCCGGCCTGAGGCGGAGGCGAGAATCAAAGAACTTGGCGGTTCAGCCAAGGACAACGTCACGCACAAGACGGATTACGTCGTCTACGGCGCGGACCCCGGCTCCAAGCTAACGCGCGCCCGGGAACTGGGCATTAAGACCATCGAGGAAAAAGAGTTTTTAAAACTGATAAACCAGAATAAAATTCCCGGAGGTTAATATGCAAGCAGGAAAACACTCTCATCTAAAATTTATCTTACCTATTATTATCCTGGCAGTAATCGTTCTTGCGCTTCTGGTAACCGCAGTGGGTACAGCGAGCCTGCTTGGTGAGACACAAAACACACTGGCCTCTACACAAAGCGAATTGTCGAGCGCGCTAACTGATGCAGGAGCTACACATACTAAATTAACTCTGACCGAGAGTACACTATCACTAACACAAACAGACCTAACCACTACCAAGAACAAACTTACAGACACCCAAAAAGAGAAACAAATAGTCTCCAATAACCTCACTACCGCCTTAATAAAGCTTAACGAAACCGAAACAAAATTAGCCGCTACAAGTATACAACTGGAAACAACAAAGCAACTGTCCGATTCCTATAAAAGCACTGCTGACAATCAGCAAATAAACCTCAACCGGATGACCACGGGCTATGGCTACATGTTGAAAGACCCCACTTATCAGGAGGTTAAAGCCTTCATAGCAGCCGATAGGACCAATTCCAAACCTTATGTTTATGATACGTACGTCTGCGAAGACTTCTCTAACGATGTCAAGGTGCATGCTATGCAGCAAAAAATCCGATGCGCTTACATCAGTATACGTTTCTTCGGTGATAATTCAGGCCATGCTATCGTTGCCTTCAACACCACCGATAGAGGCATGGTCTACATCGAACCCCAGTCCGATGAAGAAGTTAACCTCGTTGCCGGCAAGCATTATTGGACGCAGTGTGTTATAGCATCACCGGACCATTACTACCTCAATCCAACCACTTACAATGATACTATTGATAGATTTAATATTATCTGGTAACCATTGCCATAAATGTGAGATTATATAATATATGAAACTTATCGTCGGCCTGGGTAATCCGGGCTATATTTACGCACGCAACCGCCATAATATCGGCTTTATGTGCGTCAGCCACCTGGGTAAAATGCGGGACATCCCCTTTGATAAAAAGCAGGCGCAGGCCCGCACCGGCATCGGCACTATCGCGGGGAAAAGGGTGGTGTTAGCGCGCCCACAGACCTTTATGAATGCCAGCGGGGAATCGGTGAGCGCCCTGCTGAAAAGGCTGAATGTCGCTCCGGCTGACCTCATCGTTATCCATGACGACCTAGACCTGCCCGTTGGTAAAATCCGCCTGCGCCTTGGCGGCAGCTCCGGCGGCCATAAGGGAATCGAGTCCATTATTGCGCGCACCGGCACACGGGATTTCTACCGCATCCGCGTGGGCATCGGGCGGCCGGATAAGGAAGGTTCTGCCGCAGAAAAAGAAGAGGCGGTCATCTCTTATGTTCTCAGTGATTTCACCGGCGAAGAGAAAAAGACACTCGAAGAGACGTTCCCGTCCGTCAGCGAGGCAATAACCTGCCTGCTTGTCCAAGGATTGGAAACCGCCATGAACAAGTATAACTAACAGGCTTTAGCTAACGTACCTCGAAAGGAAATACCCCGACCAGTATATCCCCGACATAGACTTTAAATTCGTATTTCCCCGGTGAGAGATCAAGTGTGCAGGAACTGGCAAATCCCCCTTTCTGTAGTGCCGATGGGGGAGCCGGGGCATTGACTGATTGCATTGTTGCGACGTTATAATATCGGGCAGAAATTTGTACCTCTTGAATGATAGTACCGTAGAGAGTAATGTAATCTACCGCTGTGAAAATAGTCACGTTTCGCTGGATATCCTGAGGACTCTTTGCATCGGCAGGCGTCTTGCCAAGCCCCAAATCCGAGAAATATTTGCGGTACGTCGCCATATCCGGCTGCTCCGAAAGCGCGGCAGTGACAACAGGAGTCTGGGTAATTTGAGGCGGTGCTGTAGTCGATGGCGCTATAGACGTGTCCGGCGGTGAGGCTAATACCACGGTGATGTCCAGAGAACCAATAACCGACCCAAACGCGCCGGAAAGCGCCTGGAATGTATATTTTCCCGGTTCCAGAGGGCTGGCAAAACCACCGATGCCAACAGCTTTACTACTGCCTTCTATATGTACATTATTCGCTATCGTTGTGAGCTTACTATTATAATTGAGATTCACTTTAAAAGTGATATTTTCTTCGGTCGTTCCCCTGGCCCAGATACTGGCCTGGGCGGTCTGCTCCGGCGTGAGTGTCGTCACCGGCGAGGCATTCGGGTCGTTATTTAAAGTAAGCCACATCCTGACTTTGGCAATCGTCGGGGCGCCGGATGTAGTAGAGGTATCGCCCGCCTTATCACCACCACCACAGGCGCTGAGTTCCGGTAATAGCAAAACAACCATAATTAAACATAGTAACCATTTTTTCATTTGAAGCCTCTCTTACTAATTTAAATATACCATGTTAAAAGCGTGTTACAACATAACCCTAACCCCAAAAGCGTCACAATAAAATCACATATTTGATGGTTAAATAACCGTCTTTGCCCCGATGCGCCGTCAAGTGTTATACTTTTTATATCTAACCGGAGTGTTCCTATATTGGAAGATAAGCTTATATTCATTGGCGTTATCGGCGGGAGCGAAGTTAATGCGCAAGTGGCAAACATCGCTGAAGAGGTAGGACGGGAGATTGCCCGGAAGGGAGCCATCCTGGTCTGCGGGGGAATGGGGGGCGTCATGGAGGCGGCCTGTAAAGGCGCCAGCGACGAGGGCGGGCTGACTATCGGCATTCTGCCAGGGGACAGCCGGAAGGCCGCTAATCGCTATGTAAAAATCCCCATCGTCACCGGCATCGGCTACGCGCGGAACGTGGCCGTAGTTAAGACATCACAGGCCGTTATCGCCATCGATGGGAGCTACGGCACGCTGACGGAAATCGGCTATGCGTTACAGGCTAAAATACCTGTCATCGGCCTCGATACCTGGGCACTTTCGATTGACGGCCAGAAAGATACCAACATTATTCGCGCCAAAGGCGCTAAAGACGCCGTGGACAAAGCTATGGCGCTGGTAAATAAAAAGTAATACCCTGCTACGGGAGTGAATTATGCCAACGATTAAAAATATCAAAGCCTGGGAAATACTCGATTCACGCGGGAATCCGACACTTGAGGTAGAAGTCGAGCTGGCTGACGGCACACGCGGACAGGCCGCCGTACCTTCAGGGGCGAGCACCGGCAAGCATGAAGCACTGGAGCTCCGCGACGGCGATAAAGCGCGCTATGGGGGTAAGGGCGTCCTCAAAGCAGTAGCCAATGTTAACGGGGCTATCGCCAAAGCTATCATAGGTAAAGACGCTACAAAACAGGCAGAAATCGACCGCATACTGATAGAGCTCGACGGAACGCCGGACAAATCGAAGCTCGGCGCTAACGCCATACTGGGGGCCTCCCTGGCGGCAGCCCACGCCGCCGCCAACCATATGGAGATACCGCTGTACCGCTACCTCGGCGGCACCGACACCTATACCCTACCCGTGCCGATGATGAACATCCTCAACGGAGGCAAGCACGCCGCCAACTCCACCGACTTGCAGGAGTTTATGGTAATGCCGGCGGGCGCAAAAAGCTTTAACTCAGCCCTGCGTATGTGCGCCGAGGTCTACCAGGCGCTGAAAAAAGTCCTGAAAAATAAAGGGCTGGATACCAACGTCGGGGATGAGGGAGGCTTTGCCCCTTCCCTCCCCTCGAATAAAGACGCCGTCGAAGTTATCCTGGCGGCTATCGAAAGCGCCGGGTATAAACCCGGCAAGGACTGCTACATCGCCCTGGACCCGGCCTCCAGCGAGTTCTACGAGAATGGCAAATATGTGCTCGCCAGGGAAGGCAAAACTCTTTCCTCCGCCGAGATGGTAGATTTTTATGTCAAGTGGGTCACCGCCTACCCAATAATCAGCATCGAGGACGGTATGGCCGAAGACGACTGGGAAGGCTGGCAGCTCCTCACGAAAAAGCTGGGCGGTAAAATCCAGCTCGTCGGCGACGACCTTTACGTTACCAATGTTAATCGCCTCGCCCAGGGCATCAGCCGCAAGGCATCCAACTCGGTACTCATCAAGCTCAACCAGATAGGCACGCTGACAGAGACCATCGACGCTATCAAGATGGCCCGGCAAGCCGGCTGGACGGCCGTCATCAGCCACCGCTCCGGGGAAACCGAGGACACGACTATCGCCGACCTCGCTGCGGGGTTGAGCACCGGCCAGATAAAAGCGGGGGCGCCCTGCCGCTCCGAGCGTACCGCCAAGTACAACCGCCTCCTGCGCATCGAGGATGAGCTTGGGAAAAACGCAACTTATGCGGGGATGAAGGCGTTTTACAATCTTAAACTAAACTAAACTTGACTATACTATACTATTTATCGGGTTGATAATGGCTATATCATTAAAATTGAGATTCGAAATATTCAAAAGAGATGGATTTACGTGCCAATATTGTGGCCGAAAGACGCCAGAAGTGATTTTGGAAGTAGAACATATAATCCCATTGTCCAAAGGCGGGACCGATGAATCAGATAATTTGACCACTTCATGTTTTGAATGTAATAGGGGTAAAGGAAAGAGTCTACTTGATACTGTTTTAAAAGACAGAGATATTCACGACGAAACAATACTGCTTGCAGAAAGAGAATTCCAACTCGCTGAATATAATTATATAAAGAAAAAAATAAGAGAGCGAGAAAATAAAGAAATTCAAGAATTAATGGATTATTTTAGTAGTAAAATTCATGGTGAGCCAGCAAGTGCAGCTAGAGATGAATTCCCAGGTTATCTCGTTCGTCAATGTCTTAAGACCATGAGTTATATAGACATCTATGAACTCATAGACGTATCTGTAGATATAACCTCTAAAGATTCCAAAGGTGATAATCACACTGTTGCAGCCGCAAAATATCTTTCAGCAATCCTTAGAAATAAATTAAAAGAAAAGAAGATTAGCACCACCCTAGAAAGTTATGAAAAGTAAAGTACCGTTTAGTAAAGCATAGAAAAGAGAGAAAAATGACTGAAATAATCCCCGGTATTCACTGGATTAAACTGCCGATGCTGGATGATGACGCAGGGCTGGACTTTGTTAACGTGTATGTCATCCTGGGCGACAACGGTTATCTCCTGGTAGATTCGGGCTGGAATACCGATGCGTCGTTCGCCGCGCTGAAAAACGGTATGGCGGAAATCGGGGCTGATGTTGAGGATATTACCCAGATTCTGGTTACCCATGTCCACCCCGACCACTACGGTATGGCCGGGCGGATTAAAAAGCTCTCCGGGGCCAGCCTCGCTATGCACCATATCGAAAAAGAATTCATCGAGCCCAGGTATGTCTCCATGGATGTGCTGCTCAACCAGATAGACCAACTGCTCCTGTCCAACGGCGTACCGCCCAAAATGATAGCCAGCCTGAGCCAGGCGACCGTGGGGCTACAGCAATACGTGGTAGTCACCTACCCGGATATAACCTTACACGACGGCGAAATTATCACCACCGGCCTGTTCAACTTTAAAGTCATCTGGACGCCGGGTCATTCATCCGGCCACATCTGTCTCTACGAACCGGAGAGAAAAATCATGCTTTGCGGCGACCATATCCTGCCGACCATCACGCCCAATGTCAGTGTACATCCCCAAGCCATCGAAAACCCGCTGGGAAGATATTTTGACTCGCTCAACGAGCTGAAGCATCTGGACGTGGAGCTCGCCCTGCCCGGCCATGAAAAGCCGTTTACCGACTTCGGTAAGCGTATCGATAAAATCCTACAGCACCATGAACAAAGAAACGGTGAAATTATGAAGGCTCTGGGGGACAAACCCGCTACGAGTTTTCAAATCGCACAGAAAGTGCCCTGGGGTCTTAAAAACAGCTGGAGTTCGTTACCCGACTTCCATAAAAGAATGGCGATACTGGAAACACTGGCCCACCTGGAGATGATGTCCGCTAAAGGACAGGTGGACAGGCTGCCCGGAGATGATATTATGCTTTTCCGGCAGGCCTCGCCGCCCCGATAATATCAGATAACTTCTTAATCCCCTCTTTTTCCATAAAGCGCTCGATTCCCTCCAGGATATCAAGGGCAACCCGGGGATTGCGGTAAGTGGCCGAACCAACCTGTACGGCGCCGGCACCCGCCATGAGAAACTCCAAAGCGTCAGAGGCGGTGGCAATACCGCCCAGACCAATAATAGGGATGTCCACAGCGCCGGCGACTTCGTAGACCAACGCCAGCGCGATGGGTTTAATCGCCGGGCCGGAAAGCCCCGCGGTAATATTACTAAAAACCGGACGCCTTTTAGCGATATCTATCGCCATGCCTTTAACGCTGTTGATAAGCGATACGGCATCTGCGCCGGCTCCGGCCACAGCCCTGGCCACGCCAACGATGTCTCCGGTATTCGGGGTCAGTTTGACGATTACCGGCAACCCAGTGGCGGCTTTCACTGCGGCGGTTACAGCGGCGGCGGCTTCGGGACTGGCACCGAATAAAGCACAGCCAGCCTTGACGTTGGGACAACTGATATTGACCTCAATACCGCTNNGCGATGTTGACGATGACCGGCACGCGCCATCCCGCCCAGACAGGCGCTTTTTCCCTGATAAGCGCTTTAACGCCGATGTTTTGCAGACCGATGGAGTTGATAACGCCGCCGGCTGTCTCCACGAGGCGCGGCTGAGGATTTCCTTCGCGCGGTTCCAGTGTGGTGCCCTTACAGATAATGGCCCCCAGCTTCTGGACATCGAATAATTCATTATATTCCATCCCGTAGCCGAAAGTGCCGGACGCGGTCATCACCGGGTTGGACAGAAGCAGGCCTTGCTTGTTTTTCGGGGCTAGTTGAACAGACAGATTTGCAGACACTTCTTCTCCTATAATCGGCTTCTGGCTCAAAGCTTACCAGACCGGATAACATCTTTTCAAGTTATTTGGGTGCCAGCACCCAGCCGAACGAGGTATTCCCCTACTTGTAGGTTCATACCAAGGGAATATATTATAGTCGAAGGATATATATGAAAGCGACACTGACTTTAACAGAGAAACCAACATTCGGTTCGGAGGCCAGGCGGCTCCGCATAGCCTGCTTCCTCACCCAGCAGAACCTGGCCGACCGGGCCGGTATCTCCCGGGAACAGGTCGATCTGCTGGAGCACAATTACCCCGTTCCGCTGGATAGCAAGCGCCGCATCTTCCGGGAATTATGGTCGATAAAAACAAAGAAGTGATGCGCTAACGCACCACTTCTCTGATTACTACTTTACCGAGCCAACCTCAGTTTAATCTTAAGCTCTTCAACAATAACTCAAACGCCGTTCCTATTTCTCTTCGCCGCCATCAATGCAGGTTCGTGTACCCGCTTACCCGGGCAGGTATTGTCCGCGTAATAGATAATACCGGGCCATCGGGAGGCTTGAGTTCCAATGAAAATCTGTGATAAGGCCCGATACTAATGTTGTCCGTAGTAGGCACAGTTATCGTTACCATGAACATCTCATTAGGATCAAGAAGATTATCGTCATTAATCGTGCTTAATTTCGTAATTGTCCAGTTCATAGACGGTATCATGTTATTGGCGTCACTATAAGAAATGACTAACGGGCTGACATTTGCCGATGAAGGGCTGAAATCAACGGGACTTCCGGCGGCCGGGATACCGACACATAAATAGATTTCGCTTACCAGGCCGTTATCTATCTTGGCGATGATATCACCTTTTAGCTCTACCGTAGCCATAGTCGACTCTACGCCCGCGACAACGGCTTCTTTCACTTTCTGTGAGGAAAAAAGACCGGCGGAGAGGACGACGTAAGAAAACACCGATGCTACGATAACGAAGGCGATGAGGATAATAGCCGTTTCCAGGCCGGTAATGCCTTCCTGCTCATGACGAATTTTTACCAAAAATCTTTTAATCATTATGCCCTCCTCTTCCTGTAGAAGAGTATTAACAAAAGGTCAAACACGCTGTTTCCAGCGCCAACCCCTGTTTTTCCTGATTTTGTTTTTTCTGCTGTTTTTCTTCTTCTACTCCAGCATGCTCAGAATAACAGGGGAGTGATAATCAACCCATAAATATTGGCTTACAGGATATAAACAATTCATTACAGTTTGATTGATGATGAGGTAACTTAAGTGTATATAAGATATAGATGAAGGGGATAGGGAAAACAGTAGCGGGCACCTAACCGGGTTTTAAGGCTTCCGGCTCAGTGCCCGCTAATTTGCGATTGATTTATTACCGTGCTTTACAGCAGGGAGGGTATATCCTTGGAAACGTCATCCAGCGCTTTAAGCTTATCCTCAGTCTCTGCCTGTCTCTTTTTAAACTCGGGGATAAGGTCAGTAGAGCGGACGTAGTAATCCCGTACTTTATCCACATCGCTGAGCTCGGAAAGAAGTACGGTAACATCCACCAGCCCCTTTTCCCTGGGATAATCACCGTTGCGGATAATAGCCTCCGGGGCTATATCTCTCATATAATCGCCGATTTCCTTGACCATGTCCATGTTCATTTCCTTGGCCGGCCCGGAGACAAGGTACAGCGCCCGGCGGGAATCGGCGGGGTTGCACTTGAGTGATAGCTCGCTGATGGCCTCATCCATAGCCTGGATGCCTTTCTGGATTTCGGAGCCCTTCTTCCGGAAATCGGTCTTTCCACTGGGAAACCTGAACATCGGCGCCGTGGTCTTGCCATAACCGATGGCCGTCCACCCGACTACCGTCTGAATGATATCGCCGGCATCGAGGAGTTTGGCCCCGATGTATTTGGACTTTTTCTCTTCACCGGCACAGAGCAGGTTGTAGAACGGCTCGACGATCATGCTGTTTATCTTGGATACGTTGGACTGGATTGACGAATCTTTCCTGACATATCTTTGATTATCAATGATAAAAACGGCATCGGCCACAGAGTAGCACGACTTCAAACATGTGGCGACGTTGAAGACCGTCCTTTCCTCGGTGGATTCTTCATGTTCGAAGGGAAGGACCACCATGTCCCAGACGGGTTTATCTATATACCGTTCTTTCAGGAATTGTGTGAGCACAGGCATTGCGCCGGAGCCGGTGCCGCCCGCCGAGCCGGCGACAAGCAAGAAGGCATCCGTTTCAAAAAATCCCTTGGTTGTTCTGATGGCATCAACGATTTTATCGGCGTCTTCCCTGGCTATTTCAGCGCCTAGCTCGTTGATTTTACCCACGCCATGTCCGCCGGTCTTGCGGCCGCCGATGAGGATTCTATGGCGGTGGTCTTTACTGATAACGGATAACCCGCTTAAATCAGCGGCATCCGTATTGACGGCAAACAGGCCGGTAATGATATTCATGCCACGCCGGGCATGGGCTCTGTCATTAAGCCGGGCGAACTCGTCCGCGATCCTACCACCACATTGCCCCAGGCCAACCACGACTAATTTCATATCACACCTCAATTATTACATATTATATAGTTAATTAATTTTTAGCATAAAGGGTCGAGATTGTCAATGATTCTCTCGCCAACTCCTACCGTATATTATGGTATTGTGATATTGGTTGACTAAAGGTCTATTCTCTCTCAGCACTAAAATATTTATTGAAAAACTGGAATTTGAAGCATATAATAGTTTAAGCTGGGTGAGAGACGGCTTATTTTTTCAATGGATGGATAAATGTCTCCTGACTTAAAAGAAGGTAACATAAGCGACCTCGAAAAAGCCGTAGCCCGGGCTGAACAACTCAGCCGCGTGGCGAGAGATGCAGCCGGCATATCAACCAAGACCGCCTATGAGGCGGCGCGCCGGGCAGAAAATATCGGTCTGGAAGCGAAATCGGCCGCCGAGGCTGCCACCAAAGCCGCCGAGGTTGCTACCAAGGCCGCGCAGGAAGCGCTAAGCCGGGCCGAGAAAATAGTACAGCAGGCCAGAGAAGCCTCCGAGGCGACGATAAAGGCTGCTAATGAAGCTATTGCTCACGCTGAGAAAGTCGCTAAAAATCCCAAAGAGACCGCACAGTCCCTGGTTAAAGCTTTCGAAGAAGCAATTGCCCGAGCGGAAAAAACAGGTATCGAGGCTATGCACGCTGCGGAATCAGCCCTGATGCTATCCCAGGAAGGGTTGAGCCGTATTGATGAGACAAGCCGTGAAGCCAGAAAAATAGCCGATACGGCAATAGAAGTCACCCATGAAGCGGTAGGAAAAGCCGAGGCAGCAGCTAAAACAGCCAGGGAAGTTTCTGAAGAATCTATCAGGAACATGAAAGAGGCCATCGCCCGGGCTGATAAAATAGCCAGGGAAGCCAGAGAAATCGCCGAGGCCGTCAATAAAACGGCTAAGGATACGGTAAGCAAGGCGGAAAAGACGAGCAAAGCAACCAGAGAAGCGGTTGACGCCGCCGGCAGGGTGGCGGAGGAAGCCGCCAGCCGGATTGATGTTACCAGTAAAGTCGCCAGGGAGATTGCCGAGGCTTCACAAAGAACAGCGCAGGAAGCTATGAGCCGGGTAGACGCCCTCGATAGAGAAACCAAGCAAGCCAGCGAATCTTTACAAAAAATAGCTCAAGAAACGATGACCCGGGCGGAAGAAATATCCGGGGAGACGCAGGCTGCCGCTGAGGCAGCTATAGAAGTGGTCAAGGAAACCCATCAAGCGTCAGTTAAGGCATCTCAGGAAGTTATCAATCGGGCCGAATCAATCAGCAAAGCGGCGAATGAGAACGCCTCTAAAAATGCCGCGGAATTCCAGCAAGCGATGCAGGGAATCGAGCAAGCGTGCCATGAAACCAGAGAGACATCCCAGGCATTGAAAACCCAGGGGCAGGAAACGATAAACAGGGCAGAAAAAATAGGGCAAGAGGCCAAAGACAGGGCCGAAACGCTATCCCGCGGGTTCCTGAAAGCAGTGGCTAAAATGGAAGAAATGGACATCGAGGCCAAGGCTATAGCCGAGGAAACAGCCAGAGCGGTCCAGGAAGCCATCGAATTATCTCAAAAAGAGTCCGAGGAAACGGCCAAGGTGGCACAGGAAGCCATCGAAGCATCTCAAAAAGAGTCCGAGCGAATGGTAGCCCGCGCCGAAGCTTTGAGCCGGGCGGCCAGAGAAACTGCGGAGGAATCTAAAAAAGTCGTCCAGACGTCTATTGAAGCGGCCATCGCTGCCACACAGGAAACTGCCGCGGCTTCGCAGAAGGAAATACAGGCGGCCTTAACCCGCGCCGAAGAGATAAGCGCCCAGACCAGAGAAGCGGTAAAAGCCGCCACAGAAGCGGCGGTGAAATCAGCCAGAGAAACCACGGAGGCGTCTCAAAAAGCTGCCCAGGCGGCTATTGATACGGCCATCGCTGCCACACAGAAAACTGCCGCGGCTTCGCAGAAG
>PLLL01000102.1 GCA_003141235.1 Dehalococcoidia bacterium | reverse complement strand
AAACACTTTTGATACAAAGCACATCGAGGGAGAGGAGTTGTAAGGTTTTTAGATTACCACAATATCATGGATTGAGGTTAAAAAAGAAAAATTTAAGGAGAAAAAGCCATGAATGACATGCCTGAAATCGGTAAAATATCCCCGGAAATCTTCAGCGAGCTGATATTCCCGCGCCTGGGGGCGAAAAGCGATAAAGTGCTGGTGGGCCCGCAGCATGGGGTGGATGTGGGCATCGCGGAAATAGGGGGCAAAGCGGTATCGTTCACGTGCGATCCCGTCTTTATCGTGCCGGAATACGGCTGGGAGAGGGCCGCCTGGTTTGCCATCCATATCATTGCCTCGGATTCCGTGACCAGCGGGCTTAAGCCCAAATTCCTTTCCATCGACCTGAACCTGCCGATGGAGATGACGAAAAAACAGCTGGAAACGGTCTGGGACGTCATGCACCGGGAATGTGCCAAGCTGGGGATAACCGTCATTACCGGCCACACCGCCCGTTATGAAGGTTGCCACTATCCCATGGTCGGCGGCGCTACTATCGTCGGTGTCGGCGAACTTAATGAATATGTAACCCCGCGTTTCTGTAAAGCCGGAGATAAGATAATTGTCACCAANNAGTGGAAGATGCTATGACCGCCGTATCCGTCGGCGTACGCGAGAACGGCGTGACCGCCATGCATGACGCCACCGAATGCGGCGTGTGGGGCGGCCTTTATGAAGTAGCTCAGGCGTCCGGCCTGGGCGTCAGGATAGAAAAAGAAAAAATAATCATGGAAGAAGGCGTTCCCGAAATATGCCGGTTCTTCGGCATCGACCCCTATGCTTCCATCAGCGAAGGCACGCTGATTCTCGCCTGTAAAGCGACCAAGGCGGCGGAAATAGTAAAGAAACTATCCGCGAAAGGCATTAAGGCTTCGGTAGTTGGTGAGCTGACGCCCAGGGAAAAGGGCATGGTGCTGGTGGAGAAGGGGCAGGAGACTCAGTTGGTACACCCGATAGTCGACCCGTTCTGGAGGGCCTTTTACGACGCTTTAGAGAAGTATAAGGCTTAACCGGTACTATTTGCCTATGGTGGCTGTGCTGGGCTTCGAGTTAGAATACGTTCGAGGGTGAGTATCAATGAAGAACCTGCTCTTCTATACAGTTGCCAGTACGGTGATTGCTTTGATAGCTCAGGCTGCGCATGCCAGCCTGGCTGTAACCCTTTTTACTTCTTTATTGATTCCGCCTGTCATTTTACTCATATTCAGGATTCTTCGTTTGTGACCATACTTCAAATAATACGAAAAGATAAAATAAAGCAGAACCGCTTAATCAGTACTATTTGCTCTTGGTTGCTATACTTACCCGGCAGTAAATAGCGGTTTTCATATTTTTATTCTGTTTATTGCTCTGATTTTATTTGAAGGTTAAAATTTAATTTTAGCTTTTCAGATAAATATTGTTTTAAAACATATACTTTAATAGGATTCAAGGCAATTTCGGGTGAAGCCTGTAAAGTATATGTTGTGATGCCATTGTTCTTGGATATATATAGTGTTCTTTCATTATTTGTGTAATCAGTCACTTTTTCGCCATTTATAAGATTACAGTCCCAGCAAACAACAGCAGTAAGATTAGAAAAAGTATGATTGATAAATTCATTAGTCAACGATTTCTTAAATTCTATGTATCTTAGATTTCCCTTTTGTAAACCACCTTGTCCAGCTTCCAAAACGCATAAAGCATCTATTCCGCGTCCGGTACTATAATCAATTATCTTAAACTCAAATATTTCAGGTTCAATAGCCTTCACTATTGAAAAAAGTGTTAACACTTCTACCTCCTGTCGAGGTTCGAAAAATGTCAATACAGGTCTCTTAGTACAATGATATTCAGCAATATGTTTCTTTTTAGCATGAAAATATCTTTTATCAATATCTTCTTTTTCATCACTTTCTTTTGCTTCACTTCGTGACTGACGGTTAGTTGAATCTATTTCATCTTGGTATACTTTGTACTCTGGACTATTTTTAATCGAAAATTTATATAGGTTTTCAACAGTTTCTTTAACGGCAAGCAAGAAATGGCGGTCAGTTGCTCCAATACTTGCTCGATTGTCAGTTAATGAAAAATCTTGGCAATTTATAAAAGCGTGGTATAAAGTCCATTCATTTCTTCCTGGAGAAATCCAGTCATTCACACGTTCTGTTGGAGGGAGTGGAATAAAGTCTTTACAAACATATATTCCATATCTATCGCCCACAGAATAACGCCAGTGTTGAGGTTCTCTCCCCGGAGCTGGTAGCATTTCATTAGTATGTCTTTTTGCAGAAAGACCTTCTATGTAAAAAATCATATCTAATTTACTATCAGGATAATCCTTTATATTGACTGAATTGAATACCCATTTATTAACATAGTTTTTATCCCAGCTATCTTTATATTTAGCTTTAAGACTTTTTACATTATTAGCCACAGGAGAAAAGAGGTGACCAAACTTTAAAGTTTCAGGTTTGGTTGCGCCTAAACCTTGCAAAATAAGTTTTTTATCTTGATTCTTGACAATATCAAATTGACCCTCAACCGAACCAAATTTAGTAAACCATAAAATATAATCTTTCAATACTTCGTGTCGAAATTCCTCTTCACCAAGGATGTGAAATCCTTTAATAGTTATTTCTGTGAAGGTCGGTGAGGGTTGGTTTAGTTTCTCATCGACATAATAATAGTCTGCTAATTTGTGTTCCTTCATTAACGTATTAATGGGTTCAACCATCCATCCTAAAACATGCCAGAAATATCCATCTGGATGTTTTGAAGTACTTTCAACAACGAGCTCCCTGCATTTCCAATATGTTTTTGTGCCATATCCAAATTCGCTAATTTTATCACCTTTTTTTCGTCCATATTTATCTTTTTCTATGCCAGAAGGTTCGGCTAAATTCCAAAATGCTGTGAATCTTTCCGGAGTCAAACCATCACCATCATCTCTCATCTTGATTACTAATTCTTTGTCACGTTCATAATCTTTCGAAATAGAAATACTAATACTTTTAAAATTCCAATCAAAAGCATTGCTAATAGCTTCACGTATTACTTCTCTTGGGTCAGTGTAATTACGTATTGCGTTTAAAAAAGATTGTTCCTTTTTACTTTCTGGGATGCCAGACTTAGGATTAGATAAGTCCATAAAATACTCCAATATCAAGGCGTTAGTAAGCATATTATCGACTTAAAAGAGTAATATGTCAAAACAAATATGTTTGAATAGAACCAAGCTGAGGCAATGGCAGCTAATGCGGGGGGTTAGGGGGTGAGGGTTAAAAAGTAGGGCGGTTTCAAACCCGCCCCTATTTTTACTCTCCCTTGAAATGATTAGTAATGGGCAGCCGTCTATCGCGCCCGAAGGCCCGCGGCGTTATTTTCACGCCGGGCGGCGCCTGCCGCCGTTTATATTCGCTGGTGTCTACCAGCCGCGCTGCCCGCCTGACTGTCTTCTCATCGCTTCCTCCAGCCACAATCTGCTCGATGCTTTTATCCTCTTCTACATAAGCGGTTAAAATGGGGTCGAGCACCTCATAGGGGGGCAGCGAATCAGAGTCTTTTTGGTCGGGTCTCAGTTCAGCGGAAGGCGGCTTTTCAAAAACCGTATCCGGAATCAGCTTTGTTCCGGCCTTTTCATTACGGTACGCCGCCAGCTTGTAAATCATGGTCTTGGGCACGTCCTTGATGACGGCAAAACCGCCGGCCATATCCCCGTAAAGTGTCGTATAGCCAGTCGCGTACTCGCTTTTATTGCCTGTGGTTAAAACAATCCAGCCGAACTTGTTGGAAAGCGCCATCAGGAAGTTGCCCCGGATGCGCGCCTGCAGGTTCTCCTCGGCAATGCCTGTTTCTGTTCCTTTAAAAGGCCCGGCCAGCGTCTCCAGGTACGCTTTAAAGACCTGTTCGATGGGAATTTGCATCAGCTTGATGCCCAGGTTTTTACTCAGCAGCTCCGCATCGGTCAGGCTGCCGGTTGAAGAATAGCGCGACGGCATGGCCACGCCGATAACATTCGACTTGCCCAGCGCGTCGGTGGCGATGGTGGCCACGATACTGGAATCGATGCCGCCGGAAAGGCCGATTAATACCTTTTCAAAGCCGTTTTTCAGGATATAGTCCCGCGTGCCCAGCACCAGCGCTTCATATACCTCGCCGATAATGTCCGAAGTCTCAATCTGGCGCGGAGCCAGGGGAGGTTTGGCCGCTGCTGACGGCGCTTCGGTAATAATGATGGTTTCAGACTTCTTTTGCTCCGGTTCTTGCTCCTGGCGCTGGTGCCGCACCTTGCGCCACCGGGGGTCGTGCAGGCGCGTCCGGAAAACGCTTTCGATGTCGAGGTCGGCCAGTATCAGGTCTTCCTGGAATTGTTTGCCGCGGGCAAGAAGCTGCCCTTTCTCGTCCAGTATCAGGCTGTTGCCGTCGAAGACCAGTTCATCCTGCCCGCCTACCAGGTTATTAAAAGCGAAGATAGCTACGTTGTCCGCCGCGCGCGTGGAGATCATTCTTTCGCGGAAACGCGCTTTACCCAGGTGGTAGGGCGAGGCGCTGATATTGATGATGACATCGGCCCCGGAGAAAGCCTGTGTCGTGGCGGGCCCGGACTCGTACCAGATGTCCTCACAGATATTGATGCCGATATGAATGCCGCCGAAAAGGTATATCGGCGACTCATTTCCCGAACGGAAGTAGCGGTTCTCATCGAAGACGCCGTAGTTGGGCAGGTAGGTCTTGTGATAGGAATGAATGAGCTTACCATCGTGGATAATGGCGGCGGCGTTATAGATGTCCTGGCCGGCGTCAACGAAGCCGACGACCAGCGTAATTCCACTGGAAGCTTCGATGACTTTTTCCAGACTTTTGAGGTTCTCCGCGATGAACTGCGGTTTGAAGAGGAGGTCTTCGGGCGGGTAGCCGCATATTGCCAGCTCCGGAAACGTCAGGAGGTCCACGCTCGCAGCCCTTGCCTCTTCAATCGCTTTCAGGATTTTCCGCTGATTGCCGGTAAAATCCCCCACCGTGGTGTTAATCTGCGCCATCCCGAGGCGCAGTCGGCGGGTATCAAGCCACTTTGTCACCACGGCTTAGCCTCCACTTACAATATCGGCAGATATCGCTTGAGCTCGTATTCAGTTACCTTGGTGCGATATTCGTCCCATTCCTTTTTCTTGTTTTCGATGAATGAGTTGAAAACGTGCTCGCCGAGAGTTTCCCTGACCAGGGTGCTGCCCTCCGCCAGCTGTATGGCTTCATCCAGGCTGCCGGGCAGGGTATTGATGCCCCGCGTCTTCCTCTCTTCGGCGGACATTTCATAGACGTTTGCTTCAACAGGTTCGGGCGCTTTAAGTCCCTTCGCAATGCCGTCCAGACCTGCCGCCAGCATCACGCTGAAGCACAGGTAAGGATTGCAGGCTGGATCCGGCGACCGTAATTCAACCCTGGTAGCCTTTTCCCGACCCGGCCGGTATTCCGGCACACGCACCAGGTCGGAACGGTTACGGCGCGCCCAGGATAGGTAAACCGGCGCTTCGTAACCTGGCACCAGCCGCTTGTAGGAGTTGACCCACTGGTTGCAGACGGCGGTGAATTCCGGGGCGTATTTTAAAAGACCGGCGATATAGCTCCGGGCTTCTTTCGAAAGGTTATAGGAATCTTTAGGATCGAAAAAGGCATTTTTTTCGCCTTTGAACAGCGACTGATGGACGTGCATGCCGCTGCCGTTGATGCCGAAAATCGGCTTGGGCATAAAGGTGGCATATACCCCGTTTTTAAGAGCCACCTCTTTCACTACCAGACGGTAGGTCATGACGCTATCCGCCATGGTCAGCGCGTCCGTATAGCGCATATCGATTTCATGCTGGCTGTCGGCTACCTCATGATGCGAGTACTCTATGCCGATACCCATTTTTTCTAGCTGTATTACGGTGTCGCGCCTTAATTCAACGGCGGCATCGCGTGTGGTGAGATCGAAATAACCGCCTCTGTCCAGGGGCTCGGTGGTGTATGCGCTGGGGTCGTCTTTACCCTGCGCGTCTCTACCCAGTTTGAAATAGAAATATTCCAGTTCCGGCCCCACGTAAAATGTATAACCCAGGTCGGCGGCTTTTTTCAGATTCTTCTTCAGGACATACCTGGGGTCGCCTTCGAATGGCTGACCGCCGGGCTTTAAAATATCGCAGAACATGCGGGCAGTGGCGCGGTGCTCGGGCGGGGTCCAGGGCAGTAACTGCCAGGTATCCGGGTCGGGCATCGCTACCATGTCGCTCTCATCGATGCGGGCAAACCCTTCAATCGAGGAGCCGTCGAAACCCATGCCTTCTTCCATCGCGCCTTCCAGCTCTTCCACGGTGATAGCGAAGCTCTTGAGTATGCCCAGGATATCCGTAAACCAGAGCCAGATGAACTTGACATCGTGTTCCTTGGCCGTCTTAAGGATGTACTCTTTTCCTTCTGCTTTACTTCGCTTGTTTACCATGTTGACACCTCCATTATTGCATGCTAATGGTTATTACCATTGAAGCACAATATACCCCTTGGGGTCAACCAATCGTTGAAAATAGGAACCCCTCTCGCTCAATGGGAAAGAGAGGGGTTCCTCAGGTATTTTATCCGAATCCTTAAATATCGTAGTAGAGGTAGAATTCGTAGGGATGAGGACGCAGTGCCACAGCATCATACTCGTTCTTCCTCTTATAGTTTATCCAGGTATCGATCAGGTCCTGGGTGAAGACGCCGCCGGACAGGAGAAAATCATGGTCCTTTTTAAGGGCTTCCAGGACTTCCAGTAGGGAACCAGGCGTGGATTTAATCTTGGCCTTTTCTTCAGGCTCAAGCTCGTAAATATCTTTGTCAATCGGC
>PLLL01000052.1:3508-33767 GCA_003141235.1 Dehalococcoidia bacterium | reverse complement strand
CACTTTAATACCGTTTCCGGAAGGGAGTCCGTACCCGTTCACACCGTTTTTCTCCAGCGCCAGCAGGGCTTTCAGCTCCTCCCAGTCATCCCCTTCGGCGTGAGTGTCGCAGATAACCGGCGCAATATCCAGGCAGGGGAAAATCTCCGCTGTGGCGTCATCATCGGGGTCGCGCCAGCGTATCCACTCGCGGGCCAGCATAATCGAGCCTGCCGATTGGCCGAAGAACAGTTTTCCCTGACTGTAGAGCCCGGTCAGGAAATTTAACATGTCTTTTTCACGCAGGACATCCATGCCGGCTTCGACATCGCCGCCGCTGATGAAGATAATATCGGCTGACTCCAGTATGCCTTTAGCTTTCTTGAGGTCGGCTTTCTTTGGGACAGTCAGAGCCTGGCTTATTTCCCCGGCTCCCGCCTCTTTAAAGGATGTGGTAATGAATCCAAAAAAGCGGCTGCTGTCTTCGTTGGCAGCGCCGACATAGGCAACCTTGGGAGAGGAGACGCCGCATTCCTTAAAGACCGCTTGTAACAGGGGGTCGGGCGTGTTCCGGTTCTGGCCCCGCCCACCGGCCAGTAAAAAAACGGGTTTTTTTGCTGCTGTCATCTCAATATTTTGCCTTTCCACTTAGTTTGTATCCAGATAGTCTTTAATATTCAGCGGGAAAAGCGTCTTGGCCAGGCTGTATTTCCCGGAATCTTCGGGAGCCAGGAATTCTTCATGGACGATGGAAATATCGGCTTTTTTACCGTATACCTTACGCAATATCGCCGCGGCCTCTTTACCAAAGGCGCTTTTATCCCGGCGCTGACCGGCCATATGCAGTACACAGACACATGGAGAAGGCTGTTCCAGCCGGTACTCTTCCAGCCCTTCTAGCGTACTCATCACATCATCGAGAGCCCGCAGCGTGATTAATCGGCCGTCGCAGGTCAGTGTGGCGTTGATAAAACGGCCTTCGATAGATGACGCAATAAGGCCCGAATTCCGCCCGCAGGCGCACTGTTGTGTTTCGTCAAGGCGTACAATATCCCCGACATCGAAGCGGAGCATGTAATACCACGGATTATTGAAAGTTGTTACCAGGATTCGGCCTATCAGCGGGCCGCCGTGTTCCGGCTTAAAAGGTTGAAAATCCACCCGGCAAGCCTCGCTGTTCTGATGCAGTTTACCGGCCTCGCACTCCATAAAAACATAGCCGGTCTCGGTGCTGCCGTAAGAACTGATAGCGGGTGATGTGAAAACCCGGCGAATCTGACGGTAGAATATTCTTGAGGGGAATTCATAGGTGAATACGATTAAGCCCGGCTGGTAGACTTTAACTTTCTTTGCCGCAGCGTAGCGGCACAGTTTAGCCAGGAAAGAGGCATTAGCTTCCAGGATGACTGGTTTAAAAACATCCAGCTCGTGAATCATCCTGTTCATAAGCTCCGGCGACCACGCGGTCGGATTTGTCTTTTCGTTAAGGTAGAGGAACCTGTCAAGCCGCCTTTTTTCAAATGGTAGGTCAACATCATCGGAGATAATACCGACGTTGCGTGCGTTTACCAGGATTGCTTCCGGATGGTTGCCGGTGGCCAGGCGGGCGGTATGAGAATTCAGCTTCCAGGAAGCCCTTTCCGCAGCGTCCCACCATGGCTGATACCAGATATTAGTTACGCGGATAGCGTCGCTGGAGCCGCTGGTGCTGGCAAGCTGGATTTCACCGCTATCCAGGCCCTTTTGATAATCATGGCCGGGCGGTACGAATCCCTGTGGAAAATGCTCGCGGATATCACGCTTGGTAAGCGCTGGCAGGGCGGCATACCGCTCGTCCACATTATGTTTGGCGCCGGGGTCGTAAGCCCGCCAGGACTGGTAGGCGCCAAGCTGTCCCAGCGACGTTTCCAGGATATCCTGAGAGTTTTTAAAATATTCCGGTGGGAATTGGTGATTTTGGTTCATTTCATATACCTTTGTATTATTTTAACGGCAAACGTAAAGCGCGTAAAGTGACCCACTTATTAGGCTGTTTTTTGGGGCCGAAATCCACCCAGGTCTTACCCGTATAGTCGTAATCCAATAGCCAGCGCCCCCCATTGTCCTGTTTCTCGCTGATGAGCTTGAGCGCGTTGGCCAGGCGCGGGTCGTCGCCGTAGCCTAACCCGCACAGTGCCTCGGCGATTTGCATAATATCCGTCACGTAAAACACCGGGAAACCGAATTTCCACCAGTTACCGCTCGGTTTGCCGGTAGCACCGCTAGGATAATCAGCTTCAGCCGGGTCTTTGCTGAATAAAAACTCCACTCCCGCTTTAATGGCACTATCTATCAGCGGTGTCCTTTTCTCTTTTGGCAATTTGGAAAATGCCAGCATCACCTTGGTCGCTCCCCAGGCGCAGGGCATTTTATTATTAGCGCCGCAGGCGAAGTTCGGGCCGCATTTATAGGCGTAATAGCGTACGGGGGCTGTCTTATCAGTTATCGGAGCTACCCCTTCGCCGGTCACGCTCCGGGCCATCCACTCAAACGCTTTATCCAGACGCGGGTCTTCGCACCCAAGGTCAAGCAGAGCAGCGCAGAGGTTGCCCTGCAGACAATCGACGGTCCCCGAGGGCAGGCCGTTGACGCCGAATTGCCCGTCTTTCGTCAGATTATGCTCCAGAATGTAAGAGCAAGCGGTAGCTACGCGCCGGTCAATTTCCGGGGAAGCGCCAAGTTGCGCTAATAAAATTATCGACCATACGGAGCTGGTATATTTAGGGCTGTATCCGGGGCCGGGTTTAACCCAGTACCCCTCACCTTTCATTTTTGCCAGTACTTTAGCTATGGGGCCTTCTTCATGAGCCAGTTTTTTCACCGCCAGCAGTGGGTTGCCGTCGGCTTTTAACAGGTCGCGCATGGCCAGGTATTTCACGCCGATGTCCCCGGGTTCCACCAGCCAGTCCAGGAGGTCTGTTTTTATCTTAGTATCTTTCATCAATCCTGCCCTCCTGAAACCATATCGCGGCCTACTCGGTTATGCCGCTGCTCTCGGTGTTATCCTTCTGTTTTTTCGCTGCCTTCCGGAATTCACTGATGATAGGCCCCAGCAATATTACGGCCAGTATAAAGGTCAATATGTCGGCAGCCGGTAGCGAGAGAAAGACGCCATCCAGCTTCCAGAAACGGGATAGTACCAGCACCGCCGGAATTAAGAACAGAATTGGTCTGGCTATAGCCGCGATGAAGGCTTGCACCGCCCTGCCAAGAGCCTGGAAAATCATCTGGCTTACCATCACCAAACCCATCAAAGGCAGCGCCAGAAAGGCCAGCCTGGCGGCATAAATACCCGTGCTAATAAGCGCCGGGTCGCTGCTGAAAATTCTTATTATCGCACCCGGGAATAAATAGACCAGGATAAAGGCCGCGACGCTCATTACCGTGGAGGCGCCGTAGGCCAGGTAGATTCCTTTTATTGCCAGATGATAGCGCTTGGCGCCATAGTTATAGCCGAGTATCGGCTGTAAGCCCTGGCCGGTTACCAGCGCCGGCATGTTGGAGAACATCATAATGCGCTGGATGATGCCGAACGCTGATACGGCGATATCGCCGCCGTAGGTGACGACCCCGTGAATTAATATCATCCCCGAAATGCTGCTGCCTACAGTCTGCATAAAAGAGGCGCTGCCTATCGCGAACATCGATTTGAGTATTTTTAAATCAGGAATGAAGTTGTGCTTGTGGATTTTAAGGTAGCTGTTGCCGGACAAATAGTAGATCAGCAGGTATACCATCGAGGTTGTCTGTGCGATTATGGTGCCCAGGGCGGCCCCTTTAACACCCCATTTAAGCCATACGATAAATATAGAATCCAGAATGATATTTAGAAAAGCCCCCAGAAGCATCGCCGTCATCCCCACGCGCGTGTTCCCCTCGGCCCTCACGAGGTTCATGAGCGCCATACCGAGGGTGTTGAAAACCGTGGCGCTGATGATGATGGTGAGGTAGTCATGAGCGTAGGGGAGATCTGTGGGCGAGGCGCCGATAAGCTTAAGCCAGAAGTCTACGAAGGGCAGGATAAGAATCATTACCACCAGTGAAACCGCTATACTGACGGTAAAACAGTTGCCCAGGGCGCGTTCGGCTCTGGCGTTGTCACCGGCCCCGATGCTTTTGGAAATCACCGAAAGACCGCCGATACCCACCATCATCCCGAGACCCCAGGCGAACATTTGCAGCGGAAAGACGATGGAAAGACCGGCGATGGCCTCCGTACCGACAAAATGGCCGATGAAGATGGTGTTCACCACGTTGTATGTGGTTTGCACAAACATACCTATAAAGGCGGGCATGGCCATTTTAAACAGCAGCCAGCCAATGCGGTCGGTGTCCAGTATGTTGTTGTTTCTGTTTGGTATCGGATTTCCCATAAATTATTTGTACTTTCTGGTAAGCGTGTAGAAATGATATTCTAAGCTATTGAAGTTTAAACAAGGTATCCCGGAGATTTCTAAGGGAACCGGATAGTGCTTCCAGTTCTTTGTCCGATAGCGAGGACATATTATCCCGCATGGCGTTCAAGATAAGGGAGTCCTGTTCTTCGGTGAATTTACGGCCTTTAGCGGTGAGGGATATGTTCATCGTCCGTCTATCGGGCGCGCCTGTCTCCCTTTCGACGAAGCCCAGTTCCACGAGTTTATCAATGAGATGGGTCATCTGGGCTTTGGCAATGAGCAATTTTTCGCCGATTTTGGCGACATGCATCGTCCCTTCTTCCTTCAAGACCTTCATGATTTCAATGTGGATGAGCTTAAGATTGGCATCTGGTTCGGCCAGAGCCATCGTGAGCAGTTTACGGCGGATAAGCCTGAAAATCAGGGGCGGTACGGAAAGCAGATCCAAAGCGACTCTGCTCATGATTTCGCTTCTCATTTTATGTCCCTCCGTCACGATAATATAATTTGTATATAAAATAAATAATATACATAATATATAGTTTCCATTATATACTATTATTTTGTGGAAATCAATAGGAGCACAACCATCCCGATGTAAATCGGGATCCAGTGGGGGAAAAGGGGAGTGGATTCTGGCCGGAGTTTACCCCGATTTCATCGGGGCCAGAATGACAGGAGGACAGGGGTTCATGGATTGCTTTGCCCCGGATTCGTTGGGTCTTGCAATGAAATGATGTCCTTTTAAACAGGATGTTTAAAAGCGGCGGTTTATTTGCCTATCACCGTCGCGCTTTTACCGGGTGTGGCGAACTGTTTTACTGCTTTCTCGTTCAGCTCAACGCCAAAGCCGGGTCCATCCGGCGGATAGAGAAACCCCTTCTCGTACCGGGGCACTTTAACCGCGAGGTCGTTTTTGAGAGGGTTGGTGACTGTATCATGGATATTATAGAGATTCAGGGGGCCGATGGCCTCCTGTTCGATTTTGCCCATCCACGCGGTAGCGGCCAGGAAATGCGCCTCGACGGCGGCGCCGATACCGGAGTCAATCATGCAGCCGCACATTACCGGCAGGTTAGCCGCCTGGGCTATAGACACCCACTTTTGAGATTTCAAGATACCTCCGGCCTTGGGTATCTTGAGGAAAAACCCGTCCGCCGCCTCCATTTTGATAATCTTGATAAGGTCATTCAGTTCGACGGCTGATTCATCGGGGAATATCGGCACCTCTACCTTCCGGCGGAGGCGTGCCAGGCTATCGATGTCCCACCACGGCACGGGCTGCTCAGCGACGAATATATCATACTTAGCTACCTTCGTAAGAATGTAAAGCGCCTGATGATACTGCCAGCCGCCGTTGGCGTCAATCATCACTTTAATGTTACTCCCCACCGCTGCTCTTAAAGCGCCGACCATTTCTATATCCTCGTCGGGCGTGCGGGCGCCCACTTTCAGCTTAAGGCCTTTGAAACCGGCTTTCACCAGGGCTTTTCCCTCCGCTCCCACCTCTTCAACCGTTCCTGAAGACATCACGAAGGCCAGCGCTATCTTTTCATTGGCGAGGCCGCCCAGGAGCTTGTAGACAGGGACTCCCAGCGCCTTGCCCATGATATCGTGCAGGGCGTAATCGATAACCGCCTTGGACTGATTATTCCCTTTAGCGGCTTTATCCATCCTCGCCACGATTGTCTCGATGTTGAAAGGGTCTTCGCCGAGGAGGAACGGCCCGTAAACGACGTTGATATTGTGCATGATGGAGTCCTGGCTTTCGCCCATATACCAGGGTGAGGTGCCGCCGGTCTCGGCAATGCCGGTGATGCCTTCATCCGTGTACATTTTCACCAGGACGACATGTGAGGCTGCTTCCGCCCCGCCGGACATTACTATCGGCTTGGCGAATTTAAGCGAGACGGGGATACACTCTATTTTGGTAATTTTCATTGTCTGTCCCTCCCGGTTCATTTGTTCCCGGCTTTAAAGATGATTTAGAAGCTATTCTGGTATAACACTTTCCGTAATCGTAAGTCAAACTATAACATGAAAAGTTACGTGTGATAAAAGTCATAGCTTGTCAAGATAATAATTAAGTATGATATGTGTGGATGCCTTACCCGGCAAGAGAGGTTGTTGTCTATGAACACCAGATGCCCCGGTCAGGACGTTAAAAATTTAAAGGCGGCAATGTATAAGTGCCCGAATTGCGGCGCTGAAGTGGAGATGTTCTCCGATGAGCTGAGGATAAAGTGTAAAAAATGCGGCGAATATGTCTATAAAGACCAAACGCCGTCCTGCATCGAATGGTGTCCCTCGGCGCGGCAGTGCCTGGGAGAAGAGCGTTGGAAGGCCATAAAGGACGAACGTAAGGCGGGTTAAACGCTAGCCAGCTTTTTACCCAGTTCGTAAGCGGCGGCCAGAGTTTCGGGATGGTCTTTAATCTCGCCCCGTTTATCCACCCCCCGCACAAGCAGTTCGTCAGTATACTCGGCGTTAATCGCTTTAAAGAAGTAGTGCGCCGTGAGCTTCGGGCCGTCGAAGAGCTTGGCCCCTTTGGTCGCTCCGACGGCGATAAAAGCGCCCTTTTTAATCGGAATATCGAGGCTTTTCAAGACGTATTTTTTCGCCCACAAGGACTGGCAGCGGCTGATAAGCGGCATCAGCTGGGCGCTGACCGTATAGAAAAATATCGGCGTGGCCAGGATGATGACATCAGCGGCCAGTATCTTGGGGTAAATGTCATCCATCTCATCCCGGATAACGCATTTACCGTCTTTAAGACAGCCGTAATACTCGCGGCAGGGCGCTATCTTGAGCTTGTCTACAATTATTCTCTCGACTTCCGCCCCTTTACTCTGCGCCCCCTTGAGCGCCTCATCGAGCAGCAGGTCGGTGTTGCCCTTGAGCCTCGGGCTGCCCATTAAACCCAGAACTTTCAAATAGGCCTCCGTGATGTTTACTTATTATCGCTCAATAAAATCCCGCCGTCGGCGAAATTTTCCCGCTTTAAGTCCGTGATATTAATATGCACGGCTGATGCCGGACACCCGAGGTTTTTCACAATCGCGGCGGTCACGTCTTTTACCATACCGCGTTTCTGTTCAAGCGTCCTGCCTTCGGCGATTTTAATGGATACAATCGGCATACTCTTCCCTCCATGAATGTTATTCTGAAGAAAAGTTTAATGCTTTATGAAGGGGCGAGTCAAATTTAAAAACGCTTTATTTTCAGGACGATTGCCAGGATGATGAACAGAGCCAGGACGATAGTTGCCAGCAAGCCAAACATCAAATAAATTATCCAGGCAGGCAGGTCAAGCGACTCGTTGAAAGAGGGCAGCGCGGAAATATTCTGGGGTGGTGAGGAAGTGGGGGCGGGCTTTATTTGCACCTGGGTTGGAATAATCGGAAAAGGCGCGGTGAGCATTGCGGGACTAGCTGTCGGTATCATATCGAGCTGGTTGGCATGGGATAGTAACGGAAACGAAGAGGTCGGTTCCAGTGCGTTGGTTGGCGCCGACTCGGTAGTGAAAATTCCGGCCGAGCTCCACGGGCTGCTCGTACTTTCACTGATGGCCCTGACCTTCCAGTAATAGGTCGTATTATAGTCAAGACTGACATCACACTGCCAGACGTTGGTCGGGACGGAGTATTTATCTGTCCGGACGATAACGGGATGCTCAAAATCAGCATTGGCGGCCACCAGCAGTTCGTAGCTGGATGCCCCGATGATAGCCGTCCACTGAAAAGACGGCTTTCCCGGCACCCCTGTAGCGCCGGCGGCAGGGCTTTCCGGCTTAAGTGTAACGGCTTCGGTATCGAGACTCGTGGTAAACGACCATTTCTCTGACCAGGGGCTGAGCACCGGCGCGCTGGCCCGGACACGCCAGTGGTAAGTAGTGGCCGGTTCCAGTGCCGGCAGTCGCACAGAACTGGCTGAAGTGGTATCTCCGAGCGAGCCGGACACGGAGGCAAACTCGGAACTGTAATCGCATTGCCACTGATAGCTCGTGGCGCCTTCCAGCATTTCCCAGTTAAGGACGATGTTTCTCACCGTGTGGCTGCTGAGGCTGCCGATACCTGAAACCCGGTTGGCCGGTGTAATCTGCGTCGCCGGAGCGGTTAATGTATCAGAGAAGGTCAACAGGCTGGTATTGGCGGTATCAATCGACCATAGATGGTGGCTGCACTGCCAGAGTCCTGATAGAGTCGCGCCGGCGGGCAGGTAGCGGGTTAATCGTTCGAATACCGTATTGGTGGTGGAAGCGGGAGAGAGGCAGCGCTCCAGGCCGCCGTTAGCGTTGGAATTAGCGGCGTAAAGGGTGCCTTCGTTAGCGATAGCGAGCCGGTTAATCATCGCCCCGGCGGGCAGCGTAGCGTCAATGCTGGACCATTCGTGGCCGGTCGGGATGACAAAGCAATGGATACCGCCATCGGGACTGTCGCTCGCGGCATAGACGGTATGGTTTTGGTTAAAATGCGGGTCGAAGGCGCTAGCAACTGACCCGGTCAGGGGAGGGGAGGCGGCATCCCCGGGGAGCGGCCGGAAAGAGGTATTGTTATCGGTGGACAGATACACGTTGCCGTTGGTATCCCCGGCCAGGATAACACCATCCTGTTGATAAAAAGGCGAAATTGCCAGGGAATTAAGGGACTGATTGCCCACCGGTGTTCCTTCGTTATAAACAAAACCGCTGCTGGTGGTCAGGTACACGATGCTGTTACTACCGTCATAGCTGCCGATGAAGAAAGAGGTTTCGTCTAACATAGCCCAGACATCGATGGGGAAAGAGCCGCCGGTGACGGGGTCGTGAGTGAGCCGGCAGCGGTAGCTCTGTCCGTCATCGGTTGATTGCCAGACGGCGGTATTACCGTTACTCACTCCGGCGATGAAAATGGTCTGGCAGTCATCACCATAGCGGGGCGGGAGGCCAACCAGCTTCAGAGTATCTACACCTCCCGGATGATAAGTAAGTATTCTTTCCCAGGTGTTGCCGCTGTCACGGCTGCGCCAGAGGCTGTGTCCGCCGCCGAAGGTGAGCATGAAAAGCGTATTATCTACGGAGTATCGGGGTGAAGGCGCCAGATCGGCGATAGTATCGATGGTAGTGTCAATCAGGCTGAGTTGGTTCCAGGTAGCGCCGCGGTCCCGGCTTATGGAAAGGGCGCTATTGGTGCCGCTGGTAGCGGCGTATATCCGTCCGGTAGCAGCGAAATTAGAGTCGATGAGCAGGCATGTCACCGCATCACCGGAAGGCTCTTTAAGGCTTCTTGTCCAGTTGAGCCCGCCGTCGGTACTGGTATAGGTCCGGGAGCTATTGGCTTCACCGGCTATCAGGACAGTAGCCGGGTAGTTGCCGGCAGCTGTGAGCCCGCTGAAATCGATATTTTTAAATCCGTATTTTTCACCTGCGTTAAGATCGGTTGCGGTGGCCTGAGCCTGCGTTTCAGCGTCATTAATTCTATAAACATCCCCTTCGCCGGTGCCGGTTTCAATAGCGGCGAAGAAGATGCTGCTTCCCGAAGCGGGGTCAGCATTATAGTTACCGGGGAAGGCAATAGTGGCCGAACCCGCCAGGGGGACGGGTGTCAGGGGTTTCGTATTGTCCCTGCTCAGCTTTGCCCGGCCCGTGGCGGCGCTCCAGCCGGCATCGCCGGTTTTACTGGCGATTAAAGTATCCGTTTCATTGGTAGTAACCGCGATGAGTTGCCGGTCGGAGGTGTAATTCGGCGAAAAGGCAACCGCGTAGACATCGTAGTTGCCGATGCCGGTGTTAACCCATAAGGGGACAATATTTCCTTCATCCAGGATATACACGCCGCCGTACTCCGCGCTATCGGTATCCCGGGTGGCAACGGCGATGATGCCGTCATTGAGACTGGAAACATCTAAAGAGGTTATTTCTCTATGTCCGGTCCCGGCGCCTCCGGGGTTAGCCGGCAGCGCCGCAAAAGTCTTGCCGCTGTTTACGGACCGGTAAACCGCCGAGGTGGTGGCATAGTAAACCTTTTTTGCATCACGGGGTGATACTGCTATGCCGATTATCGTGTCCCGGACATTACCGATAGCAGCCCAACTCAGTCCGCCGTCGGTAGACCGGTACAGCGTATAGGTAAGCCCCTGGACGCCGGCATAGAGGGTGCCATCGCCGGCCAGCGCCAGGTGGCGTACATTGGAGCCATCGGCCAGCACCCATTTGCCCGCTTCACCCCCGGCAGGGATATTAACCTTTATCCACCGCAGGGATTCAGGAGACGCCGAAACCGGAGACACGTGACCGGCCAGACTAAAAAGTAGAGTCGGCAGGCTGAGGATTATAGTAAGTGTTATTACGTATTTTTTAATAGTTACGTTTGACACATGGCGAATTGTACTATGAAAAGAGCCTTATGTCAATAGGTTTTCGAAAAATAATTGTTGAAACTGTCCCGCTGAGCAGTATATACTGGAATAAAGAAAATTTGAGTAGATGATTGATCATGAAGTCTGATTTTAACGAGATTGATGAAGGTGCTGACTATGTAGGCTACCGGGAAGCCTTCGATATCGTTGGTGCTAATGTCTGGCCGGTGGGAGACGAAGAGCTTTCCCTCGACATGTGTGTAGGCCGGGTTGTTGCCGCTGACCTGGTGGCGCAGGTGAGCTATCCTTCCGCAGATGTATCGCTCAAAGATGGCTTTGCTGTCAAATCTATAAATATAGCTAATGCTGACAAGAAAAAACGGGTATGTCTGAAGGTGGCCGGATCTGTGTTCGCCGGTGTCAAATACGAGGGTCAAGTGGAAGATGGCGGTGCGGTCAAAATATGCTCCGGCGCGCCCATACCGGACGGAGCAGATGCGGTGGTTTCCGGCGAATTCTGCGAGGAAGTATCGCCGGGAGAAGTCTTCATTAAAGCTGACGCCGGGCCGGGGCGGAATATTCTGCGCGCCGGCGGCGAGGTAGAAGCCGGAGCGGCTATTGTCAGAAGGGGAGAAAGGCTTTTACCCGGTTACCTGGGGCTGGCGGCGGCGGCCGGCATCAGCCAGGTAAAGGTGTACCGCCGGCCGAGTGTAGCGATTATCGGTGTCGGCGATGAAGTAGTGGCGCCGGGCGAAAAATTGCGTACCGGTCAGCTTTATGCCAGTAACCTGGTCACTATGGGGGCATGGCTGGCTTCTTTCGGTATTTCCTATGTTACTTCCATAGTTACTGATAATGAAGACTCCATCAAACAGGAGTTACAAAACCATTTACACAACATCGATGTTATTCTGACCAGCGGGGGCGCCTGGGGGAGCGAACGTGACCTTGTCATCGGGGTATTGAACAAACTGGGCTGGCAAGAGCTATTTCACCATGTGCGCATGGGGCCGGGTAAGGGCATCGCCTTCGGGCTATGGGATAACAAACCGGTATTTTGTTTGCCGGGCGGACCTGCCAGCAATGAGATGGCTTTCCTGCAGTTGGCCTTGCCCGCGCTATTACGCATGGGTGGTGAAACCAGGCATCCTCTACAGACCGTCCCTGCCAGACTTACCGAAGATGTGAAAAGTCGCCATCGGGCGTGGACGGAATTCAAAGATGCCAGCATAACCCTTGATGGCGGGGGTAATTATACGGTGGCGCTCTATAAAAACCGGAGCCGTTTACAGGCGATTGCCAGCGCCAGCGGCCTTGTCTGTGTTCCGGAAGGTAAAGAGTCATTGCGCAGCGGCAATATTATACCGGTACAGTTGCTCACCCCGCGGCTGGATGACTTATAAAATACGCTCTTCCGGTTATTGATCTCCAATAAACAGCCTTTCAAAGATCCCCTTATCGTTACGAACCCCGATGAAATCAGGATAACCTCCGGCCGGAATCTCCCCCCGCTTTATCACCCCTCTATATCCCGACCCCCATACCGCGATAATGGGTCAGGATGAAATTTTTACCGTCCGGAGACTGCTTCGCTTATTATCCTGGGTAAAAAAAGAGGGCCCCGACATTTGTCGGGGCCCTCTAACCTTCTCCAGAAGGTTATCCGTCACGTCAGTGTTAGACTGAACGTCTGGTTCTGACAATCAGGACGATTACCGCAATAACCAGTACTGCGCCTATGAGGATAATTCCCCAGATGTAGGTAGGCGCGATCTGAGTAACAGCGGCGGGAGCCAATGTATAGGTCGTGATTCCAGCAGCTGTCGGCAGAATGATTGTCGGGGCAGGAGCTATGGTGACTACCACAGGAGGTGCAGCTGCAGTCGTCGGTAAAGCGACGATGAAGTTAGCTACGGCTGACCAGTCACCCTGGACTGGTAGGGAAGCCCTGACTCTCCAGAAGTACTGTGTGCCCTGATTGAGTTTGATGGTGACGGGCGTTACTGCGCCGGCCGTTGCAGGAGTATCGGTGAATACGGTCGTGCCGAAACTCGGCGAAGTGGCAACCTGGAAGTCGTACTGGGTGGTAGAAGTTACAGGCGTCCAGGAGAAAGCCGGGTTCTGGCTGGCGATAGTGGAGCCGTTGTTCGGCGAGATGATAACAGGTACGGCCGCGCCCAACGGCTGGACGGTGAAGGAATACATTGTTGACCACTGGCTCCTGACAGGGCTATTAGCGGCTGTCCGGACTCTCCAGTAGTAGGTTGTGCCGGGGATAGGTACAAAAGTTGGAGTACCAGCAATAGCAAGTGACGAGGGAGCAGATACCGTGGCGCCAGGGGTGGCCGCTGCAAGGATAGCTGTGGTGGATGAACCACCGACAGGAATCAGGCCGGCCGCATCCAGGTATACCACGATTTCGTAGTTATAGTTCACGGTTGTTGAGACGGCCGCCGGGCTCGCCCACTGGAAGACGAAGTTGTTGGGGTTGCCGTTAAGGCTGTTAACCTGTAGCAGGTAGCCGTTCGTCGGGAAGGTGAGCGCAGGAGCGTTAGCAGCTAAGGCCAGGTACTCGGTATAGCTGTCCAGAGTTTGAGGCGTAGGAGTAGTGTTATGCGTCCATAGCACGGTGCTGCCGATGCTGCTCTGGAGGGCGTTGATACCGGTATTATAGGCGCCCGTGAAGGCTATCGAATCGGAGGCAAGGAAGGGGCCTACAAGCGGTGAGATGAACCTCTTGATTGTTCCGTTAGCAGAGTCGAGGACGTAGAGGACGCTGTTGACATAGGCCAGGCCGTTAGCGCCGTTGCCCAGGGCTGTGCCGTATGTCCAGCCGCTGATGGCGGTGTTGGTGCCGATAACCCACTTGGCGATAGAGGTGGCGCCGGGATTTGAAGAAGCGGCGAAGATGGTAGACCCGGTAGCTAAACCGTTCGCGCTGGTCAGGATGTTGCCGGCGCCTGTGACGGACGAAACAGCTGTCCAGGTGACAGCGCTGTCAGCGGAGTAAGCGACGCCGCCGGCCGTGCCGCCCACGACGAGATTACCGGGAGCGACGAGGGTGACGCTGTAGCAGGTGCCGCCGCCGTACAGGCCGACCTGGGTGTTAGTCGCAGTGCCCCAGGTGAAGGCGCCGTTGATGCTCTTGACTATGTTGGTGCTTGTGGCAACGACATAGACAATGAGATTGGATTCCACGGTGAAGTCCTGGATGAGTTGTGTGCGGGCGCGCTGTGTCCACTTGTACTCGCCGGAATCAGTGGCGAGGTACATTGTAGTGCCGCCTTTGGCGCCCAGCAAGACAGCCGTCGGGTCGCTTGCCGCACTGCGCACCAGCCAGTTAGTAGTGGTGTCGCCGGCGATAATCATTATGCGCTGCCAAGTGGCGTTCATATAGCGCCAGACAGTGGAGTCAACGCCATCATTAACGGTCATGTAGATTGTCTTCCCATCCGGGGAGACCGCAGTATCTCTGATGACATTAAGGGTGGTGTTGAGCAGGGCGATGCCGTTAAAGTCCTTGCCCAGGTCGGTGGACTTGGCTACGCCGCCGTTGTTGCCGCGGGAGAAGCAAAGGACATTTCCCGATAAAAAGGCAAGCTTGGCTTCAAAGCCGGTGGTCGGCGTCTTGAAGGTGGAGCCGGGCAGGAAGGTGACGCTGGATGCGCTTGCGAGAGCATTGCTCGAGCGATAAATGACGGTTGCCACATCGGAACCTGCGTTTGCGTTGTAAGGAGCGGCCACGATGTTAGTGCCGTCCCAGGCCACGCTGCTGATGGCAGTGCCGGTCATGATTTGCGCAAGCACGTTCACGCCGCCAGACACGGAGTAGTCGAAGCGGAAAATGCCGCCGACTTCAGCGAACGTACCAGTAGAGTTACTTGTTATCTGGGCGCCGATGAAGCCTATTTGCGTGGCAGTATCGCCCATGTAGAAGGCCGGGTCGAGGGTGATTGTCGCGCGGGCGCTGGTCAGAATTGCTGCAGTGGTGGATTTCAGAACCCTGGGGAAAGTGCTGTCAAAGGCAGCAGAATCCCATTTTCTGGTGTTAAAGCTGCCCGCGTGTAGGACGATGGCACCGTTGATACCGCCGGTAGTGCCGTTGATCGAGGTGACAACCGTAATGGCCAGGTCGGAGGCGAAGCTGGAGGAAAAGGCCACGGCCTCGGCGTTATCGGTTCCTGTTAGAGCTGTCCAGACGACCGGACCAGTAGGCTGCGCGGCTAAGATATTGTACCAGGCAGGGGCAGCCGAGCCATATGTCCAGACATAGACTGCGCCGCCGCCGGTGCCGCCATAGTTTCCTGCTACGGCGATGTAGCGGGAGGGGCCGCTTGCCGGGGAGATAGTGATGTCATTGATGGCGAGGAGGGGGTTTGCGGTGGCATAGGAAGGTACGCCGAGAGAAGAGAAAACAGCGCCGCTGGTGGTGGAGAGGTATACCGTTTGGGTGGCGCTATTGGCGACTACTACGATGCTGGCGCTGTCAGGCGCAACGGCGACCATATCATAAGCGCCTGATAAACCGGCAGCGACGCAGGGTGTCCAGGTAATGCCGCCGTTGGTGGACATGAATAGGGTAGAGGTACCGCTAACTTGATTGATGGCATACATAGTAGTGCCATCGGCCGTTTGAGCCTCGTCAAAAATGCCGGTAGTCGCTGCTGTGCCGTTAGACAGAATCCTGTTAAGGGTAGTAGGCTGGGTAGTATCGGCCGAGAATGCATAGTTCCCGGCTGAAACTGGAGCAGCGCCCAGAAGCAGACTGCTCATGATGATGACGATTAAGCCAACACCCCAGAACCTTTTAATTATACTTTTCATCGACTTTTAATTTTCTCCTTTAGCTTTCAAGCTATTTTATGACATGTCCCCACAAATGTTGTGCTTTGCTTGCGGGGATATATTCCCTTATAAGCAGTTGTCAGAGCAATAATTCTCTGTCCCCTTGCGGGCTCTTGTCATAACATCACCTCCTTTTATCCAAAGCATACATAAAGCATACCTAAAGCAAGGTATACTTAGTACCCAGTGTAAACATAAATTAGCAATTTGTCAACCCCCTGATACATGAATTTACATAATTATTTGTAACTTTTCTATAATTTTATTAACAATCCGTATCTAAAATATATAGAAATTATACTGTAAAAACATTAATCAATTATGAAAAGATAATCAATATTGCCATTCCGGCGAAAGTAGCATGCCCCGTACTCGATACGGGGTCGGTATCCAGGAGGTTTTGGCGTAAGTACTGGATTCTGGTGAAAGCCGGAATGGAATAAATTAATCTGTAGGCCTGAGCCGCGCCGCCAATTCTTTAATAGGTATGGTTTCCTGGCTGGCGCCGGACATGTCCCTTAACGTTACAGTGCCGGCTTTTACCTCGTCCTCCCCGATGATTACCGTAAAGCGCGCTCCCAGGGCGTTGGCCTGGCGGAGCTGGGCTTTCAGACTTTTACCGCCCGCCGCCGTCACCGCGCTCACGCCTGACTGACGTAAATCCGCGGCAAGCTTAATGGCCACGTCCCTGGCGGCATCGCCCATTGAGGCGATAAGAATTTGTAGAGGAGGCAGGACGGGTATGCTGATGCCCTGTCTTTTAAGGTTAAGGATTACCCTCTCGATACCGATGCCGAAGCCGATGGCGGGAGTCGGCTTGCCGCCGAGCTCTTCGATAAGATTATCATACCGGCCCCCGGCCCCGATGCTGCTCTGACCACCCTCCTCCTCCGGCTGAAACTCGAAAACGGTGCGGGTATAGTAGTCCAGTCCGCGCACCAGGCGTTTGTTCAATATGAAAGGAATACCGAGCAGGCCGAGGTTTCTTTTAAGACTGGCAAAATGCTCGCCGCAGGGCGGGCAGAGGTGGTCGGCGCTCGCAGGGGCGGCGTCCGCTATCGCCTGGCACCCCGGCTGTTTACAGTCGAGCAGGCGCAGCGGGTTTTTCACCAGCCTTGTTTTACAATCGTCACAGAGTTTCTCTACCTGACCGGTATAATATTCCTTCAATAATATAAGGTAGGCCGGGCGGCACTCCCGGCAGCCGATGCTGTTAAGCTGTAGAGACAGGCGGGTCAGTCCGAGCGATTTATAGAACCGCCAGGCCATATCGATAACCTCGGCATCCACAGCGGGGTCGGCATCTCCGATGGCCTCGCAGCCGAACTGGTGATGCTCTCTCAGCCTTCCCGCCTGAGGACGCTCGTAGCGGAAAATGGGGGCCTGGTAATACAACTTGACAGGTTGAGGCAGGTTCTGCATACCGTGTTCCAGGTAGGCGCGGCATACCGGAGCGGTTCCCTCCGGGCGCAAAGTGACGGAGTTTTTCCCCTTATCCTCGAAGGTGTACATCTCTTTTTCGACGATGTCGGTGCCCTCGCCGACGCTGCGGCTAAAAAGACCGGTATCCTCGAAGACCGGCGTATCGATACGCTGATACCCATAGAGCCGCGTTATCTCGGCGATGGCCTTCTCTACATAGCGCCAGTGCGCCTGCTCCTCCGGTAGAATATCTGTAGTGCCGCGGGCTGCCTTGTACAACTTAATTATCTCCTTGTACTTTTCTTAGAGAAGAATACAGGAAAGGCGCTCTGTTTGTAAAGCCTTGGGTTTACACTCTATGCCTTTTGGGCTATACTGAAAATACATCTTACTTATGTTAACAAAAGAACCAGAGCTCCAGGGTTCCGGCAAAACGGGTGGTGTCATGGAATTCAGCACACTTCTGGAGAAAATAAAAAGCTATCTTCCGGCGGAGAAGATAGGGGTGGTGGAGGAGGCCTACAAGTTCGCCTCTGAAAAGCACCAGGGACAGGTGCGCATGTCCGGTGAGCCTTTCCTGGAACACCCCCTGCAAACGGCCTACATCCTCGCCGAGTTACAGTTCGATGCCAGTTCCCTGGCGGCAGCCCTCCTCCATGATATCCCTGAAGATACCGGCCTGCCCATCGCTGAAATCGAATCACGCTTCGGTCCGGAAATAGCCAAACTGGTTGACGGCACCACGAAACTCGCCAAAGTGGTGCAGGTCGGTTCCGGCGCCGTAGCCAGCGCCACCCAGGCGGAAAACCTGAGGAAAATGCTCCTGGCCATGGCCGAAGACCTGCGGGTCGTGTTCATCAAATTAGCCGATAGGCTGCATAATATGCGCACCCTGCGCTATTTACCCCGGGAAAGGCAGATAGCTATCGCCCAGGAAACGCTGGAGATATATACCCCGCTGGCGCATCGCCTGGGAATATGGGAGCTGAAATGGCAGCTTGAAGACCTTGCCTTCAGCTATTTGCAGCCGAAGGAATACCAGCATATCGCCGGGCTGATAGATGCCAAACGGGCCCAGCGGGAGAAGTTCATCGACCGGGCGATTGAGCTGTTAAAAAAAGAGTTTGAACGGGTGGGTTTGGTGGCGGATATTTCAGGCCGGCCGAAACATATTTACAGCATCTATCAAAAAATACAAAAGTACGCCGCCATGGGCAAATACTTCGACGAAATTTATGACCTTTTCGCCATGAGAGTGCTCGTCGGCAGCGAGGCGGAATGCTACAACACCGTCGGTATCATCCACAGCCTGTGGCACCCGTTGCCCGATACTTTTGACGACTACATCGGTAATCCCAAGCCGAACGGCTACCATGCGCTGCACACGGCGGTAATGTGCCTCGGCACTACTCCCATTGAAATCCAGATTATGACCCGCGAGATGTATCATGTCGCTGAGTACGGTGTAGCCGCCCACTGGCGCTATAAAGAAGGCGGTAAGTCGGATAAGATATTTGAAGAAAGGGTTGCCTGGCTCCGTCAGCTTATCGAATGGCACCGCGAACTTTCGGGCGCCGAGGAATTCCTGGAATCGGTCAAGACGGATATCTTCATCGACCAGGTTTTCGTCTACACCCCTAAAGGGGAAATCAAAGACCTGCCCAAAGGGGCCACCCCGCTTGATTTTGCTTACCGCGTCCATACCGACCTGGGGCACCGCTGTATCGGGGCGAAGGTGAACGGTAAGCTGGTGCCTTTTAATTATACGCTGAAGAACGGCGACGTCGTCGAAGTTATTGCGGCTAAAGGACCCCGGGCTCCGAGTCTGGACTGGCTGAATACCAACCTGGGATATGTCAGAACGTCACATTCCATGACGAAAATCAGGCAGTGGTTCAATAAACAGACGCGGGCGGAAAATATCGAGCGCGGCCGGCAGATGCTGGATAAAGAGCTGCGGCGGATGGGCATTAAAACCGAGCGCGAGGTGCTGGCCGGTTTGTTTAGCTATCCTACCCTGGATGATTTTCATGCTGCGGTGGGTAATGGCAGTGTCACCGCGCACCAGATTGTCCTCAAGCTGGCTGCCCAGGAAGATAAGGCGGAACAGATAACCACGGTTGCCCCTGCGAAAACGGTGCCTTCCGGGGTGCGGGTGCTGGGCGTCGGCGACCTGATGACCAGTATTGCCCAGTGCTGTCATCCGGTGCCGGGGGATAAAATAATCGGCTATGTTACGCGCAGCCGCGGGGTCAGCGTTCACCGCGCGGACTGCCATAACATCATTAACGAGGACGAAAAGGAACGCCTGGTTCCGGTGGAGTGGGGAGATAACGACCTGCTTTACCCGGTGAAGATTCAGGTGGATGCCTGGGACAGGGTCGGTTTGATGCGTGATGTCACCATCGTCGTCGCCGAAGAGAAGGTTAACATTGCCTCGGTGAATCTGGCTAACGGCAACGGCCAGAACATCACGATGTTTTTAACTCTGGAGATAAAAGGTCTGGCGCAGCTTAGCCAGATTTTAAAGAGGATTGACGGTGTGAAGGGCGTCCTTAGCGCCAGCCGTGTCGGCACCGACGCGCCCAAACAGAACACCGGGGATACGCCGCTCCCGTCGCCCGGTGCCGGTCAAAGCGGGAAGTAAATATCAACCGACAAGTATCAAGGAAGTAGCAACTATTAAGAAATGAGCGTTAAACCTCCCTTCCCCCTTTATCTTGTTTTTTACCACTTATCACTTCCTTGTTACTTGCTACTTGTTTCTTACTCTTGAATATTGCCCTGACGCTGTCAACCGTGGTATTATTTTCTGGTGACATAAATTTGGGGGAGGTATACCTTGGTAAATCCATCGGCAGCAAAACCGGTCCATCCGGCCGTAAAAAGTTCAGCGGCAGAAAAAGCAGCGCGTCAGGCCGTAACGAGGCATAAGAGGAATACTTCTATCCGCAGTCAGGTGAAAACCGACATCACCAGGGCGGAAAAACTGATTTTTACAGGCGAGCTTGATGCTGCCGGTAAAGCGGTGACCGCCGCGGTCAGCGCTCTGGATAAAGCGGCCGCGAAAAAGGTATTCCACAGCAACAACGCCGCCCGGCGTAAATCAAGACTGATGAAAAAGTTAGTTCAGGCTAAAGCCAGGCCCTCAACTGCATCGAAGCCGGAAAAACCCGCCTAGCCTCCTCATTCTTTAAATAAAAATACAGCCTCCTGCTATCAATATTTAAGATAATAGGAAGGCTGTTTTTTTATGTACGATTAATGCTAAATAGCGCTGAATGCCGCTGTAATTTCGTTAGTCCGAAGAAGGAATAGCTTTCGCTTCCTGGACCTGCATATCCTGCCCGCAGCAGGTTAGTTTACCTTCACCGGCTTTGGTGCAGAGCGCTTCAGTGCCGCATTTCGCGCAGCGATATCTTTTACCTAACTGACTAGCCACTTTAAGACCTCCTGGTGCTGACTATTTCTTCTGCTCCATGGGCTGGCCGCAGCAGGTGATGGCGCCGGCGCCCGCCTTGGTGATAATCATCTCGGCGCCGCACTTCGTGCAGCGGTACCTTTTACCTACCTGATTTGCCATGTCGAATCACCTCTTTACGAGACTTTTCTATATAAATTATATGCCCAAAAGATGCTTTTTGTCAAAGCTGAACCTCCCCCATCCCAAACACCGGCCCGTCTTTACACACCTGCTTTAACCCGCTTTTCGTCTTGATGGTACAGCCGTAGCAGACGCCCGTGCCGCAGCCCATCATTATCTCTAAAGAAAGCTGGACGTCTTTGCCTTTTAACTCCGGTATTTGCGCCATTGTCTTATACATCGCCATCGGCCCGCAGGCGAAAACCTGGTCGGCGGTATTGACATAATGTTTTATCAAAGCGGTAGCCAGCCCCTTAAACCCCTCCGAGCCGTCCTCGGTGGCATTAATAACATGGAGGCTGGAAGGCAGAACACCCTTATCGAAAAGTTTTTGTGAGCACGTAATAGGTAAAAGACAATCGCCTGACCGCGCGCCCTGGATGACCGTCACCATTTTCCCCTCCCCTAAAGCGTAATCGGCCAGGAAGCACAGCGGCGCTATACCAATGCCGCCCCCCACTAAAAGTATGTTTTGCGAATCGGGATTTAACGTAAAGCCGTTGCCCAGCGGCCCGAAGATATCGAGCGTTTCGCCTTTTTTCCGCTGTGACAGCCAGCCCGTGCCTTTCCCGACGACTTTAAATAAAAGCGCTACCTGCCCGCCGTCGACGCGGTGGACGCTCAGGGGGCGGGGTAGGAAAGCGTCATCGCCGCAGGACACCATGATAAATTGCCCTGGTCCCGATATCATCGGGACGATTTCCGGCGCTTCCAGCCAGACCAGATACGTCTCCGGCATGGCCTCTATAATGGAGATAATCTTGGTTTTTAGCTGTTTCATAACTCACGATGATTATAGCATATTAAATACTGGCAAAATCCCTCACTGCTCTCCCTTTAACAAGGGAGACGATGTTTGTTTTTTCTATTAGTATTATTTTTTATGACCCAATGGATTGTCACTCCTTGTCAAAGGAGGAGTCAAGGAGGATTTAAAGCTACGGTCTGTATACTACCCCTTGTTCCGGGGTTTCCCACGCTTCTACCGCAGTTAGGGTAATGGGGTCGGCGGAGAGCTTTTCTTTAAGCTCGGTATAGATAGCGGCGGCGATGTTCTCCGAGGAGGGGTTAATCTTATCAAAGGGCGGCACTTCATTCAGGCAGGTGTGGTCATAACGCTTTAAGATATCGTCCAGGTGGCGCTTTAAGTCGGTAAAGTCATAGGCGAGGCCGATGTCGTTTAACTTCACTACACCTAACTTTACTTTTACAGTGTAGCGGTGGCCGTGCATGTTTTCACATTTGCCCTGATAGCCCCGCAGGTAATGGGCCGCGTCAAAGTGTTTTTCTACAACTATTTCGTACATTTTTCTACTCTACACTATACTATACTTTTGCGGAGGATGCGCCCCCGACCCCCCGTCTGTTATTGCGAGGGATTTAACAAGTCAAAATCCCCCTTAGTCCCCCTTTTTCAAAGGGGGAAACTTTAAAGCTTCATCACGCCCTGGGTCTCTTTAATCGCCTGGTTCAGTTCCTTAATCGTCTTCTTCAACACCGGGTGTACAGCGTCCGGGGCTATCTCCGCCAGCGGCACCATCACGAACTGGCGCTCCGTCATTTTAGGGTGGGGAATCTCAAGGTCTTTCGACTTCACCACCGTATCGCCGTAGAGAAGGATATCGACGTCGATAATGCGCGGCTCGCCCGTCCGGCCTTTCCGCCCCATCTTCGTTTCGAGCCCCTTAACCATCGTCAACAGACCATCAGGCGTCATGCGAGTCTTAACCTCGCAGGCCATGTTCAGAAAGTGCGGCTGGACAATGGGACCGACCGCTTCGGTGTCGTATATCGAAGAAATCTTGCCCACCTGCATCCGCTCCGAGAGGATTTTTAAAGCCTTATCGAGGTTCTCCTGGCGGTTGCCCATGTTCGAGCCGAGACTCAAGTATACCGTAACCAGTTCAGTCATCGATTGCCCCCCTTCTGATAATAGCGTCGCTCATGCGGCAGACGAGCGCTGTTTGCTGGACATCATGGACGCGCACCATGTCCGCGCCGTTAGCGATGCCGATAGCCGTCACCGCCAGGTTGCCCTCGAGACGCATTTCGACGGGCAAGTCCAGCACCAGGCCAATCATCGATTTACGCGACGTGCCCAGCATAATGGGTTTACCGAGCCGCTTCAATTCCGCGAGCCGGTTCACCAGCTCAAGGTTCTGCTCTAAAGTCTTCCCGAAGCCGATGCCCGGGTCGACGATGATGTTCTCCGGCGCGATGCCCGCTTGCTCCGCCGTTTTAATCCCCCATTCGAGGTCGGCGAGAACTTTAGCGAGGATACCGGCTTTGGGCGGGGCGTCACGCTCGTTAGCCATCAAAATAATCGGCACGCCGGCTTCCGCGGCGACACGCGCGATGGCGGGGTCTCTTTTCAGTCCCCAGATATCGTTAATCATAGCGGCGCCGGCCTCTAAAGCGCGGCGGGCCACACCAGATTTATAGGTATCGACACTTATCGGTACTTTTATCTCGGCGGCAAGGCGCTCGATGGCCGGGATAACCAGCCGCAGCTCTTTATCGATGTCTTCCATGGAAAGCGGCTCAGTGCCGGGGCGCGTTGACTCCCCACCCACGTCGATAATGTCAGCGCCTTCAGCCACCATGCGCTGCGCCTGGTCGAGCGTCCTATCTATATCGCTACCCAGCCCGTCGCCGGAAAATGAGTCCGGGCTGAGGTTGCAGATGCCCATGATATAGGTTTTTTCACCCCAGCGGAATACAGCGTTCCCACAGCGCGTAGCAGATAAAGTGTTTTTCATATATCTAAACACATCTTACAAATATTTCCCCCTTAAGTAAAGGGGTTACTTGAATCCTTCTCACTCTCCCTTTACAAAGGGAGACGATTTATTCTCCTTAAATATCATCATTTTCAAGTAGTGCTTTTGTCCTCCTTTCGTAAAGGAGGATTAAAGGTGGATTTAATACTAGAAAATTATATGCTATATTGAAAGTATATGAACGAGATAAAGCGCATCATCAGCCCGGATACACAGCGCGAGGACAGGCTGCCGCCGGGGCAGCGGCTGACCGATAAATGGCCGGTGCTGCACCACGGGAAAGTACCTTCAATAGATATTAAGAAATGGACTTTCACGATAGCGGGGCTGGTGGAGGCCGAGCGCACGCTCACTTACGACGAGTTTACCGCGCTGCCGCAGGTTGAAGTAGTTTCTGATATTCATTGCGTTACGACCTGGTCGCGGTACAATAACGTGTGGGAGGGGATAAGCACGTCGGCTATTAAAGACATCGTGAAGATAAAGCCGGAGGCGAAATATGTGTTTGTCCTGGGGGAGGGAGGGTTTACGACCAACCTGCCCATCGAGGATTTTTTCCAGCCGGATGTGCTGTTCGCTTTAAAGCACGACGGGCAACCGCTGACGGCGGAACACGGCGCGCCGGTGAGGCTGGTGGTGCCGCGGCTGTACTTCTGGAAAAGCGCCAAGTGGGTGACGGGCATCAAGTTTGCGGCTAAAGACGAGCCGGGGTTCTGGGAGCGGGCGGGCTACCACATGCACGGCGACCCATGGAGAGAGGAGAGGTACGGGGGATGAGGTAAAAAGGGGAAGCTCAAAAGTCAAAACTCAAAGGTCAAAACCACAAATAAAAAGTTAAAACTATATAGTTCATATTCATTGATTGTGCTATAATAACGCAATGACAGAAGAACCCAAGCCCGAAACAGAAAAAACTGGAGATGTGGCTGAGGAATTTAAATCACCCTGGAGCTTACTAGCTACAGCATTAAGTATAATTCCAATATTAGGCTCTGTTGGACTTATTCTTGCGTTACTTCACGAAATTGGATATACATCATATTACGGTCTACCAATTGAATTTATCAGATTAGACTCGTCTATATTACAATATGTCGCGCCACCGCTGTTACTAGCGTTTTCATTCGGAATTACATTCATTGTTTGGGTTCTAATAACCTTTTCTAGCAAAAAATGGTACTTATCCCTTTTAGCCTATTGTAATCTACTTGTAACTCCTGCGGTTCTTTATGCTTCTTTAAGAGATTATTTTGGGGGTTCCTCTTCATGGGTAGCGCTTGCCTTATTAGTATTACAACTCATCCCAATGATAATGTTCGGTCTTAACAAAGAAAGAAATGACAAATTAGAGGGAGAAATAAAAAAACGATCAAAATATTTACTAACTTGGGTATTCATTGGATTATTATTTTTATGCGGTTTGGCATATAGCAGTGGCTCTACTGATGTCCTTTTTTGCCATACATATCTTATTCCGTCAACAAATTCTGACTCTGTGGTTCTTAGGATATATGGCGATAATGTAGTATGTGCGCCTTTGGCTAATAATAATACATCAATAGAACGCAAATTTTTCATTCTTGATTTGAGTTCGCAAAACCTTACGTTGTCGCTTTGGAAATTCGATCATGGTCTTGGCGTAGAGCCTATTAAAGCATTTGGAACTAATTGATATTTGAATTCCCGGCTACACGGGAATGACGTAAATAAACCATATTTCTCTATTTTTATGGTGAGAGCAAGGTGCCCAGTTTCTGGAATACTTCCGTTATAGTCTCACCCGGCAAGTGGCAGATTAATTCTACATTCCGAACGCGCCAATCTAAACTTTTAACCTGGTCGGATAATATCGCCCCCTCTACCGGCAATCCGGCAGGTATAAGCACCTCGAAGGGATAGCCCTTTATCTGGCTGGTGACGGGACAGATAAGAGCCAGACCCGTCTTGCCGTTATAGTTTTCAGGTGATAATATCACCGCCGGACGGCGTCCGGCCTGTTCGTGGCCGGCTTGCGGGTTCAAGTTAATCCAAACCGCGTCACCGCGCCGGGGGACATAAGCCAGGGAATCTACCATATTTCGTTACCCACTGCCGGACCGGTATCAACCTCGTGATGCAAATTATCTCTGGTTATCTTCGCCAAAAGTTGATTAAGGTTCAGTTCCGGTTTAGCTATCGGTGTGATAATGAGTTTCCCCTCCGCCAGCGATACTTCAACAGACGTTTCCTTCCGGAGACCTACTTCATCAGCAAAAGATTTGGGGATACGCAAAGCCAGGCTGTTGCCCCATTTCTGGACACGCGTTCTCATGTCAAACCTCCCTTAATGTATCTACATTGATGATACATCTCCATCTGGAGTTTGTCAAGTTCATTTGCCCGCTCAATCCCCTTATGCTATCATTAATTTGTTTTACACTATACGTGTGAGGGGAGGCTGATTTGAGAGAGGAAATTGAAAAACTGGCCAAACTCGAAGCCGAGCTTAAGGCAGGGGGCGGCGAAAAGAGCATCCAGAAACAGCACGAGTCCGGCAAGCTGACCGCCCGGGAAAGGCTCGACCTGTTTTATGACAAAGGCACATTCGAGGAGACTGACCTGTTCGTCCAGCACCATTCAACGAACTTCGGCATGGAAAAAGTATCCATCCCCGCCGACGGCGTAGTCACCGGTTTCGGCAAGGTCAACGGACGCACCGTTTGCGCTTATGCCCAGGATTTTACCGCGCGCGGCGGCACATTAGGCGAGATGCACGCCAGAAAAATTTGCCATGTCATGGATTTAGCCATGAAGATGAAATGCCCGATGGTAGGGTTCATCGACAGCGGCGGCGCGCGCATCCAGGAAGGAATTAACGCGCTCGATGGTTACGGAAATATCTTCTTCCGAAATTCGTGCGCGTCCGGCGTCATACCGCAGATATCGGCCATCATGGGGCCGGCGGCGGGGGGCGCGGTGTATTCTCCGGCCATGACCGACTTCGTTTTCATGGTCAAAAAGACCAGCTATATGTTCATCACCGGCCCGGCGGTCGTCAAAAGCGTCACCGGCGAGGAAATCGGCAACGAAGAGCTCGGCGGCGCTTTAACGCACAGCACCAAGAGCGGCGTCACCCACTTCGCCTGCAACGACGATAAACAGGCCATCGAAGAAATCAAAAAGCTATTAAGCTACCTGCCATCCAGCAACGATGAAAAAGCGCCCGATATTGCGCCTGCCGAAGCCCCGGCTAAAGCGGGAGACGCCCTGAATAACGTCCTGCCGGAAAGCTCGAACAAGACCTACAACATGAAGGACGTCATTAAAGCGTTAGTGGACAACGGCGAGTTCATGGAGACATCACGCCAGTTCGCGCAGAACATGATTACCGCCTTCGCGCGGATGGACGGGCACTCCATCGGCATCATCGCCAACCAGCCGCAATTCCTGGCAGGCTGCCTCGATATCAACGCTTCGGACAAAGCGACACGGTTCATTCGATTTTGCGACGCTTTCAATATTCCCCTCCTCACCCTGACCGATGTGCCCGGCTTTTTGCCCGGCAGCCAGCAGGAATGGGGCGGCATCATCCGGCACGGGGCTAAATTATTATGGTGTTACGCCGAGGCCACCGTGCCCAAGATTACGCTGATAACGCGCAAGGCTTACGGCGGCGCGTACATTGCGATGTGCAGCCAGGGGCTGGGGGCGGACTATACGATGGCCTGGCCGATGGCGGAAATAGCGGTGATGGGGGCGGAAGCGGCGGCGGACATCATTTTCAGCAAAGAAATCCAGAGCGCGGCAGACCCTGCGGCGGCCAAACAGCAGAAAATCGACGAGTACCGCGGGCTGCTTTATAACCCGTACGTGGCGGCGAAAATGGGGTATATTAACGCGGTGGTGCAGCCGGCTGAAACGCGCGCCAAGATTATAGCGGCGCTGGAGGCTTTAAAGAACAAGAAAGAGACACGGCCCTATAAAAAGCACGGCAATATACCGATGTAGAGGAAATTCAAAAATCAAATCTCAAAAATCAAAGACACAAATAAAAAGTAGAATCGAATCCTCCTTGTCTCCCCCTTTGACAAGGGATGACAATCCATCGGGTCATGATAAAAAATTATTAATAAAAGAGGCAAACATCGTTCCCCTTGAAAAAGGGGAAGCAGAAGAGGATTTTAAATGCCTAAGACATTAGCGGAAAAAATGTGGGGGCAAAATCCGCCTCTATCCTCCTTTAACAAGGAGGACGAACCATACGATCATAATAAGAGATTATTTGTAAAAGAGGCATACATCGTTCCTCTTGAAAAAGGGGAAGCAGAAGAGGATTTTAAATGTCTAAAACATTAGCAGAAAAAATCTTAAGCGAAAAGTCCGGCACGGACGCTAAAGCCGGGGATATCGTTATCGCGAAAGTAGACCTGAGCTTCGTGCAGGACACCACGGGGCCGTTGACCGTCCGGCAATTCCAGTCGAGCGGGATGGGCAAGCTGGCGAACGCTAAAAAGACGATACTGTTCATCGACCACGCGGCGCCGAGCCCCAACGCCAACCTCTCCAACGACCATATTTTCCTGCGGGACTTTGCCAGAAAGACCGGGTGTATTCTTTCCGAGGCGGGTGACGGCGTCTGCCACCAGATAGTCCCAGAGTCTTACGCGCGCCCGGGCGATGTCATCGTGGGGGCGGACTCGCATACGGTTACGGCGGGGGGATTGGGGGCTTTCGCTACCGGCATGGGCTCATCCGACGTCGCGGTAGCGATGGGCCTCGGCAAGAACTGGTTCCGCGTCCCGGAGACATTCAAGATAGAGGTTTCCGGCAATTTTCCAAAAGGGGTCTATCCCAAGGATTTAATCCTACATTTAATCGGGCTTATCGGGGCGGACGGCGCGACTTATAAATCGCTGGAGTTCAGCGGCAGCACGATAAAGAAGATGAGCATGAGCGGGCGCTTCACCATCGCCAACATGGCGGTGGAGGCGGGGGCGAAGGTGGGGCTTTTCGCGTCTGATGAAACGACGCAGGAGTTTTTAAAGGCGCAGGGGCGGGGCAAAGACTATAAAGCGCTGGCCGCCGATGCAGATGCTATTTACGAAAAAGTAATCAAGATTAAAGCTAATGAGCTCGAACCGACTGTCTCAAAACCGCATACCGTGGACAACACTGCTTTAGCCAGCGAGCTTGAGGGGACGAAGATACAGCAGGTAGTCATCGGCACGTGCACCAACGGCCGACTGGAAGACCTGGCTGTCGCGGCGGGCATTTTAAAAGGCAAGCAACCGGCCAAAACAGTCAGACTGATTATAGCGCCAGCCTCACGACGGGTATTGCTCGACGCTATCGAGGCGGGATATATACAAATATTCGTGGAATCGGGGGCGATGATTCTGCCGCCCGGCTGCGGGCCTTGCCTCGGTTTACACCAGGGGGCGCTGGGAGACGGGGAGGCATGCCTTTCCACAGCCAACCGCAACTTCGAGGGACGGATGGGGAATCCCAAGAGCTTTATCTACCTCGGCAGTCCGGCTACAGCGGCGGCCTCAGCGATTGCCGGAGAAATTACCGACCCGCGGGAGGTGATGTAAATGCTTACAGGCAAAGCGCACAAATTCGGCGACAGCATTTCCACCGACCACATCATACCGGGACGGTACGCGTCCCTGCGCAGCAACCTGCCGGAGCTGGCCAAGCATGTACTGGAAGACGCCGATGTGAATTTCGTGAAAAAGGTAAAACCCGGCGATTTCGTGGTCGGCGGGAGCAACTTCGGGCTTGGTTCGAGCAGGGAACATGCGCCGCTGGTCATTAAAATGGCGGGCGTTAAAGCCATACTGGCCAAGAGCGTGGCGAGGATTTTCTTCCGTAACGCGATTAATTTAGGTTTGCCGGTGCTCATTTGCGATACGGACAAGATAAAAGACGGCGACGAACTGGAAATAGACCTTACGGCGGGGACGGTGCGGGATAAAACGAACGGCGCGTTATTGACCTTCGGGAAGATACCCGATGTGATGTTGAAAATACTTAACGAGGGCGGATTAATAGATTACGTTAAAAAATACGGGGATATAAAAGTATAAAGAGGGCAAACAATGGATACCGTCAATAATTGGATACTAAATAACGTAAATTGGATTGCTTGGGGTATCACAGTGATCGGCGTGATTATAGCTGTTTTCTCTCAGTTGCTTTCAAGGTTTATTGGTCGGAAAATTACATTAAATACTACTAACGCCTCTCCTCCTATAAAAGACACGAAAACGGAAAATGAGCTGAATAAGAAAATAGAAGAAGTTAATGAATTAATCAACAATTTCAAGACAGGTTTTAATAGTAGTTCGATCGNNGATCGGTTTGGAGCAACAGCAAGATTTTAATTCTAGGCTAGCCAATGTTGAAGGAAAATTAAAAGATATTCAAAGGAGACCCCTAGAATTATGTTCTCTAGAATATCAATTGATATTATTCGAGGTTGAAAGATTATTTCAAAGCGCCAAGGAAGAAAATAAAAACTACTACGACCAAATTATTCAAACGCAACGTGAATTTGAAAAATCGACAGATCAGAAAATAGATACATTTAAAACAATATTTACGATTTCCATAACAATTGTTGGATTACTTATAGCTGGATTTGGAATTTTGATATTTTTTATAGGCAAAGGTGGGTAAATTGGCATATAACATAACGCTTATACCGGGGGACGGGGTGGGGCCGGAAATTACCGAGGCGACCAAAAGAGTTCTCGAAGCCACGGGGGTAAAATTCAACTGGGAGCTGGCCTACGCGGGGGCGGAGGTCATGGCTAAAGAGGGCACTCCCCTGCCGG
>PLLL01000052.1:0-3469 GCA_003141235.1 Dehalococcoidia bacterium | reverse complement strand
GTCATCGTGCGGGAGAACACCGAAGACCTGTATGCAGGCGTTGAGTTTGAGAAAGGGACACCTGGAGCTAAAGATGTAATCAACTTCATTAACGGCAAGATGGGCAACGTTATCAGGGCGGACTCCGGCCTGAGCATCAAGATGATTACCGATATGGGCACGCGGCGCATCGTGAAATACGCTTTCGAGTACGCCCGGAAAACCGGCCGCAAGAAAGTCACCGCCACACACAAGGCCAACATCATGAAATTCTCGGACGGCCTGTACCTGAGCGTGGCGCGCGAGGTAGCTAAAGAATACCCGGACATCGAGTTCCAGGACGCCCTCATCGATAACCTGTGCATGCAGCTGGTACGCAGGCCGCAGGAATACGATATCATCGTCGCACCCAATCTCTATGGCGATATTATTTCCGACCTGTGCGCGGGGCTGGTAGGCGGGCTGGGGCTGGCGCCCGGCGCCAACATCGGGGAAGGGATAGCGCTTTTCGAGCCGACGCACGGCAGCGCCCCGAAATACACCGGCCAAAATAAGGTCAACCCCATGGCCATGATGCTCTCCGGGGTGATGATGCTGGGTCATATCGGCGAGGCAAAAGCTTCCGAGCGGCTGGAAAACGCTATCGCGGCGGTCATCGTCGAGGGGAAAAGCGTTACTTACGACATGAAGCCATACCGTGACGACCCTACAGCGGTGGGGACATCACAGGTAGCGGATGCCGTCATCGCCAAACTCAAAAAGACGCTTTGATAATAGCACTCATATGTGTTAGAATCTTCCCGACAAATTTTACTTTTCAGGGGTGTTTCCATGGATAAAAAGGAGATTTTAGCCTTTATCACCGCGCACAACATCGGCTACCTGGCAACGGTTGATGGAAATAAAGCACGGGTACGCGGGATGGAGACTTTCCGCGCCGATGAAAAAGGCCTGATATTATATACGAGCAAATTTAAAGAAGTCTACAAGCAGATGGCCAAGAACCCCGAGGTGGAAATCTGCTATTTTGCTGAAGGCACCCAGATAAGAGTCCGGGGCCGGATAGAGCTACTCGAAGACCCGGCGCTGAAAAAGGAAATCGTGGAAAAACGGCCGTTTTTAAAACCTTTTTACGAACAAGGATATGACGGCATGGCCGTCGGCCGGTTAAAGGGCAAGGCTTCCGTCTGGAGCATGCAAAATATGGCAGATCCCATGACTATTATAGATTTATAAATAAAGAAGGAGCACAACAATGGACAAAAAAGAAATCCTGGCATTCATTACCGCGAATCCTACCGGCTTCCTGGCAACGACCGACGGCAAGAAACCGCATGTTCGCGCTTTCGGGACCTACCGGGCGGATGAGAACGGCATCATTTATTTTACCCAGAACGTCAAAGATGTTTACAAACAACTGGCCAAGCACCCGGACATCGAGGTCTGCTACTGGGCCAATCAAATCCAGATAAGAGTTATCGGCAAGGTGCAGGCGGTAGAAGATATGGCATTGAAACAAGAAATCGTGGCTAAGCGCCCCTTCCTGAAACCGCAGATAGACGCCAACGGCTGGGACTATCTCAAGGTATTTGCCCTCAAGAACGCCAAGGCCACCGTCCTCGATATGAAAGCGGGCTCCAAACCGGGCGCTCCCAAGGACTGGGTTGCCCTATAAATAAAAACATTCATTCACCTTCACTCCTCCTTCTCCCACCAAGGGAGAGGGAGGGATAAGGTGGGGTTTATTACTGACTGGATTCCCGCTTTCGCGGGAATGACGGCCTACATTGGGAGTAAATATTTTGAGCCCCGAAAAGAGCAAAACAGACTGCGTTTTCTGTAAGATTATCAACGGTGAAATACCATCTAAAATCGTCTATCAAGACGAGGATGTCATAGCCTTCGTGGATATTAACCCCATCACCCCGGTGCACCTGCTTATCATTCCGCGGAAACATATAACATCGCTGGCCGCCATGAGCGATGCCGAGACACCGCTCGTCGGGAAGATGGTTAAAGCAGCCAACAAGATTGCCAGAGAGAAGGGTATATCGGAAAAAGGCTACCGCCTCACCATCAACAGCGGGGCCGAGGCCGGACAGGTAGTACAGCACCTCCATATGCACTTTATGGGGGGACGGATACTGCGCTGGGACAACTAGAGGAACATTACTAAACGTCTCGACACTATTCCGGAAACGGGATGCGACTGGCCAGCGAGCGAACATTAATTTTTCATGAGTTTTACAAATAGTTAATAATAAAGTCATAATTTAATTGTATAATCAATGGAGAATGGAAGTCCGGGGAGATATCTATGAAAAAGATAATAATTATGGCTGTGACACTACTGACCTTAATTGCTTCGCTCCTAATTGCCGTTCCGGTATTAGCGGCCGATAATTCAGCTCCTGCTAATCCGGCGCAAATTACGCCGGCAAACAAAGCTAAAGTTCTGGTTCGTTTGCTGTTAGTGCAGGATGAGGCTAAGGTAGATACATTTATCGCCGGGGCTGTAGCTGCCGGTAAACTGAATACGGATCAAGCGGGCAAGGTCAAGGATTTCTGGACCGCACATCACGAGCAATTCACCAAGAATTTCATTCTAAAGCGTTTGCTCAGCGCTAAAGATGAGGCTAAAGTCAAAACATTCCTTGATAAAGCGGTCAAAGCGGGCAAGATTCAGCAGGCACAGGAAAACAAGATAATCCAGATGTGGGAAATTCTACACAATCCTGCCTAGGCAGCAAGCACCGCGCTATAAGCATAAGATAGACTTTCAGGGTATCTACTGCTTTTTACAGCGTTCCAGGTAATACAAAAGCCCGGCGATGCTTTTAGAGTCTTCGATTTTGCCGGAAAATATGAGTTCTGGTATTTGCGCCACCGGCACTTTTACCACTTCAATACCGGCGGTATCCTCGGCAGTAAGCGGGGCAGGCACGAAGTCCTCCGCCAGATAAAGATGCATGTACTCATTACAGAAACCCGGCGATAGGTAATAACCGGTTAAACGTTCTATTTTCTCTGGTCTTAAGCCTGTTTCTTCCTGCATTTCCCTTATCACCGCGTTCGTCACGTCTTCACCCGGGTCAACGCCGCCTGCCGGAATTTCCAGAAGCTCTTTCTCCGGCGGGGAACGGTATTGATTGACCAGGAGAATATTACCATCGGCATCCACCGCGACCACGCCAATACATTCCCCGTGTTCGATAATCTCGCGCGTGCTTTTACGTCCGTCGGCTGTAAGCACGGTATCGACACGCAGCTTGAGAATACGGCCTTGATAAATTAGTTTGCTGGAGAGGACTTTCTCTTTATTCAATTCTTGTTACTCCGCGGCGTGGTAGACCAGCGCCGTCTCATCGCAGTTGGGGAACTTGGGACAGCGGAAGCAATCCGTCCAGACCTTGCGCGGCAGCTCCATTTTATCGATGTCGACAAACTTCTGCTCCTTGAAGAACTCCGGACGGTAGGTAAAGCAAAATAC
>PLLL01000065.1 GCA_003141235.1 Dehalococcoidia bacterium | reverse complement strand
ATGATAGAGCCCATGGACATGTACTTGGTCCTGATGCCGATGAGAATCATAAGTCCCCCGCCGATGACCGCCGCCTGCCAGTACATAACGAACAGAGCTCCGATGAAGGTAGCCACCCCCCGCCCTCCCTTGAACCTGAGGAATACCGACCAGGTATGCCCGCCGATGGCGGAAAACGCCGCCACCACCATGGCGCTTTCTCTCCAGTAAGAGGCGCCGATGGATTCGGCGTACGGGCTGCTGAAGATGAGGTGGGCGCATAGCACCGCAAATGCCGACTTGGCCATATCGAGAAGGAGGGAAAGAGCGGCGGCTTTTTTACCGGCTGTGCGCATAACATTGGTCATGCCTATTTTCCCGCTTCCGACTTGCCTGACATCCGTGCCGGTAAAAGCCTTGCCGATTAACAAACCGAAGGGTATCGAGCCGAGTAAATAGCCAATCAGAACTATAGCTACGAATAGTACTGCTATCATTGTTCACCTCTGGATTTAAAGATTAACCGTAACGGCGTCCCTGTAAAAGCATAGGCACGGCGGATTCTATTTTCCAGGAAACGCCGGTATGAGAAGTGAACTAATTTAGCATCATTGGTAAAGAATACAAAAGTAGGCGGGTTAATATCTGCCTGGGTGGCGTACAAGATCTTCAGTTCCTTGCCCTGACCTTTGGGTCTGATATGGGAGGCAACCGCTTCCTGGACGATGTTGTTGACCGCCGCGGTGGGCAGCCTTGTTTGCCTTTCTTCGAACACATGGCGGACTTCAGGCATTATCTTATCCACTCCCAGTCCAGATTTAGCCGAAGTATATAATATCGGCGCAAAAGAAGCAAATTTAAAGCGGTTCCTGATTGTTTTATGCCAATCCGCTATGTCTTTAGTTTCAATCAGGTCCCATTTATTCACGATGATAATAATGCCTTTGGCGGCCTCCTGGATGTACCCGCCGATATGCGTGTCCTGGGCGGTATTTATCTCGGTGGCATCGAGCACCAGCAGGACGACATCCGCCCGGTCAATGGCCCGCAGCGTCCGGGTAACGCTATATTTTTCTATGCCCACCTCCACCTTTCCCCGCCGCCTGACGCCGGCCGTATCAATAAGCAGCACTTTTTGTCCCTCGAAGTCGAACATGGTGTCAACGGCATCCCGGGTCGTGCCCGGCGTCGCGTCGACAATGGAGCGTGCTTCGCCTACGAGGGTGTTGAGCAGCAGCGACTTCCCGACGTTAGGCCGTCCGGCGATGGCTACTTTTATCGCCTCCGTCGCAGACTCGGCGGGCGGCGCTGGCGGCAGCAGGCTGACAATCCTGTCCAGCAGCTCGGCGATGCCGCGGCCGTGATGCGCGCTGATGACAAAGGGTTCTCCGAATCCCAGCTCGTAAAACTCCAGGGCTTCCGACTCCAGTCTTTGATTATCGGCTTTATTAGCCACGAGGAGTAAAGGCTTGCTGGCTTTACGGAGTCTATCGGCGATTTCCTGGTCGGCCGGCGTTAGCCCGTCTTTAGAATCGACGAGGAAGAGGATGAGAGCGGCCTCCTCGATAGCGGTTTCCACCTGCGCTTTGATGCCGCGGGCGATGGACGTGCCCGGCGCCATTTCCAGCCCGCCCGTATCCACAAGCGTGAACTCGACGCCCTGCCAGGCGACATCCGCCATATTGCGGTCGCGCGTGGTTCCCGGCAGGTCTTCCACGATGGCCTGGGGTTTGCCCACTATCCGGTTAAGGAGGGTGGACTTGCCGGTGTTAGGCCGGCCTACGATAGCGACGACGGGCTTTATCAAATCTGTTTTCTCCCTGGTATAAGAATTCTTCCGGTAGTTATTAATATAAGATTGTTAGCTATTTCAGGAGTATTTGTAGACAACAATTACCTATAATCAGCCTGCCCCATCTCCAGACCACCCAGTAAGTCCATCAGCAGGGCCTTGAGCATATGCATCTTGTTCTCCGACTGCTCGAAGACCACAGATTGCGGGCCGTCCATGACATCATCGGTCACTTCCTCGCCGCGGTGGGCGGGCAGGTCATGCATGAAGATAGCGTCTTCCCTGGCCAGGGATAAAAGCTCGCTATTCACCTGGTATCCGGCGAAAGCCTGGCGGCGCTTTTCCGCCTCGCTTTCCTGCCCCATGCTTGTCCAGACATCGGTGTAAACGATATCCGCGCCGGTGACGGCATCGCGCGGGTCTGCGGTAAAGAATATGGTGCTGCCGCTTCCGGCGGCATAGTCACGGGCGATGTTGATGATATTGTCTTTTACGGCATAACCCGCGGGAGATGCCATACGGAAGTTTATCCCGCACATCGTCGCGGCCAGTATGAGGCTGTTGGCGACATTATTGCCGTCGCCGATATAAGCGAGGGTTAATCCCTCAAATCCATCTTTCTTTTCATAAATAGTGAGCAGGTCGGCCATGGCCTGGCAGGGATGTTCCAGGTCGGATAACGAGTTAATTACCGGCACGCGTGAATACTTGGACAGTTCTTCCAGCGTCTTATGAGAGAATGTGCGTGACGCGATGCAATGGACGTACCCGCTAAGCACCCGGGCGACATCCGCAATCGACTCGCGTTGTCCCATGCCGACCTCTGCCGGTGAAAGGTAGATACACTGCCCGCCGAGCTGGCGCATGGCTACCTCGAAGCTGGCGCGGTGTCGCAAAGAAGGTTTTTCAAAGAGAAGAGCCAGGATTTTCTCGCTTAACCTTGAGCTCCAGCCTTCCGCTTTCATGGCCACAGCGGCGGAGATGAGCCTCCGGATATCCTCTGGTGTAAGGTCAGAGATGGATAAAAAATCTTTGCTCTTCAACATAAACCTCCTGTACGCCACCAGTATATCATGAAAACAGGATTTTTCAACAGTTTCAAACTTGACATGAAGCTAAATACTTCACTAGTATACATTTAGCGGCATGTTTTTACACTGGGGAATTGGAGGTGCTTATGGCGAGTGAAAAGTTTACTGTCAACGGCGACCAGGTGGTGGAAAAGGTCAAGCAGCTTATCCACGAAGGCAATATACGGCGGGTGCGCCTGATACACGAAGGTAAAACGATAATTGAGATTCCTCTCTCTATCGGCGCGCCGGTCGCGGTGGTGGGCATATTAGCGGCGCCGGTGCTGGCGGCTATCGGGGCGGCGGCGGCGCTTTTGACCGAGTGTACCATTGAGGTGGAGAAGGTAGAGAAGAAATAGCCTGAGATGACCGAAATTATCCTGGTAAGACATGGCGAAACGGAATGGAACGTCTCGGAAACTTTCCGCGGCCGGGCCGACGTTGACCTGAATGAAACGGGCATGCGGCAGGCGGAGCTATTGGGGAAGTACTTAAGTGAAGAAAAAATTGACCTTATTTATACCAGCCCCTTGAAAAGGGCGGTGAAAACCGCTGAAGCGATTGCAAAATTCCAGAAAATAGAGGTTAAGACCGTTGAAAATCTCATTGATTTTAACTACGGGGAATGGCAGGGTCTTACGCTCGAAGAAGTAATAGAAAGGGATGATGTGCTTTACCAGGACTGGCTGGATACCCCGGAGCAGATGCGCATACCGGGCGGAGAGACCTTGGCAGATGTCCTGAACCGGGCAATGCCTTTCGTGGTGAACTCGGTAATGAGGTGCCGGGAGGGTAAGATAGCGCTGGTGTCGCACCGGGTGGTGCTTAAAGTAATTATCTGTGCTTTATTGAAGCTGGATAATGCGCACTTCTGGGATATCAAGATGGATAATGGCGCCATCACCCGCTTTTTATATGACGGCGACCACGCGGTACTGACCAGCCACAATGATATCTCTCATTTGAGAGAAATACAGGGTCATAAGCTGAACGATTTTTAGTAATACTGCTATTTAGTAATTTATCCCCTTACCCTGTTATAATTGGGTCATGGAAAAACCCCTTTTAGTCCTCTTTGACGGCAACAATATCGTGCACCGGGCCTACCACGCCTTCGAGGCTTCCAAATACAGGCAGGCCACATCGCTGACTGTATCTAAAACGGGAGAAGTCGTTAGCGCGGTCTATGGCTTTTCCGTGATGCTTCTTAAAGTGCTCAACGACCTTAAGCCAACGCATATCGCTATCGCTTTCGATAAAAAGGGCAAGACATTCCGCCATGACCTCTTCGACCAGTATAAAGCGCAGCGCACTGCCGCGCCCGATGATTTAATCAGCCAGATCGGGCGGGTGAAGCAACTGGTAGAAGCCTTCCGCATACCCCTGTTTGAAATAGACAAGTATGAAGCCGATGATGTGCTGGGGACATTGAGTAAACAGGCCAGCCGGCAGGGCATAGATACGGTTATCGTTACCGGCGATGCCGATGCCATGCAGCTTGTGTCACCGTCGGTGAAAATCCTGTATCCCCGCCCGGGTAAAACTTTCAGCGAGACGGCGCTTTACGACGAGGCGGCGGTCAGGGAAAAATTCGGCGTCGGGCCGGAACATGTCGCCGATTACAAAGCCCTTGTCGGCGACCCCTCGGATAATATCCCCGGCGTCCACGGCATCGGTGAGAAGACGGCAGTTAAACTTATCCAGCAGTTCGGCTCTATTGAAGAAATCTACAAGCATTTGAGTGAAGTCACGCCGCCCCGCATCCGCGAGATATTGACACAGCAGGAAGAGGTAGCGTATAGCAGCAAGAAATTGACAACCATCGTGATGGATACGCCGGTTACGCTGGATTTAGACAAGTGCCGCCTGGGCCAATATGACCGCAAGCAGGCGACCGATTTCTTCCGCGACCTTGAGTTCTTTAGCCTGATTCCCCGGCTGCCGGGCGTGGAAAGCGCCCCCGTCCAAAGCGAAGTCCAGGCCGCGCCGTCTAAAGTAGACTACCGTATTATTGCTACTACGGAAGTGCTCGATGAACTTGTAAGTAGACTATCAGAGGTCAAGACCTTTGCCTTCGATACCGAGACTACAGGACTGAACCCCATGCTCGCTAAGCTTGTAGGCATATCGCTGTCCACTGAACCGGGAGTGGCGTACTATATCCCGGTCGGGCATGTCACCTTGGATGAGATACAGCAGCTGCCGCTGGAGCAGGTCGTCCAAAGGCTCAAGCCTGTGTTCGAAGATACGGGATTAACCAAGATAGGCCACAACGGCAAGTTCGACATGATGGTGCTGGCGCAATGCGGGATAGAAGTACATGGCCTCGGCTTCGATTCTATGATTGCCGCTAACCTGCTGGGAGAGAAATCAGTAGCGCTGAAAGCACTCGCCTTCAGCCGTCTTGGTATAGAAATGACGCCCATCAACAGCCTTATCGGCGCCGGTTCCAAGCAGATAGCCATGTCGCAGGTTGACATAAAGACTGCCGCGTCGTATTCCGGCGCTGATGCTGATATGACTTTCCGCCTGGCGGCCATATTTGAAAAACAACTGAACACCGAAGGCCTGATGAAGCTATTTAACGAGGTTGAAATGCCGCTGGTGCCGGTGCTCCTGACTATGGAGAGAAATGGTGTAGGACTGGATACGGGCATATTGAAAGAGATGTCGAAAACCCTCGGCGAGCAGATAAAAGAACTTGAAAATAAGATTTATAGCCAGGCCGACGGCGAGTTTAATATCAATTCTCCTTTGCAGCTAGGGAAAGTGCTTTTCGAGAAACTGCATATTCCTACGACGCGCGGGGGCAAGGGTAAATACTCCACCGAGGCTTCGGTACTGGAAGAGCTGCGCTCGGCTTTCCCTATTGTCGGGGATATCCTGGAGTATCGCCAGCTGACCAAGATAAAATCCACCTACATCGATACCCTGCCGGAGTTGGTGAACCCCGATACCGGACGGATTCATACCAGTTTTAACCAGGCGCGGACAAGCACCGGCCGGCTTTCCTCCTCCGACCCCAATATGCAGAACATACCGGTGCGCGGGGAACTGGGGGGGCAGGTCAGGCAGGCCTTTATCGCCCCGGAAGGTTCGAGCCTGCTGTGCGGGGACTATTCCCAGATTGACCTGCGCGCTTTAGCGCATTTATCTAAAGACGAAAATCTTGTCCGGGCTTTTAAAAACGATGAAGATATCCACGCGGCCACGGCGGCGCTGTTATTCGGTGTAGACAAGTCACAGGTGACTAAAGAACAGCGGCGGTCCGCCAAGACGATAAATTTCGGCGTGATATACGGCATGAGCGAATACGGTCTGGAACAGGCTACCGAGTTCTCCCGCGAAGAGGCCGGAAAGTTCATCAAGGCCTATTTTGAAAAATATCCGGGCGTGACAAAATATCTCGAAGAGACGAAGGAAAAGGCCCGGCGTGACGGGTACGTCCAGACCTTGCTGGGGCGGCGGCGCTATATCCCTGATATTAACTCCCCCAACCGCCAGGTAAGAGAATCCGCCGAGCGCATGGCCATCAATATGCCGGTGCAGGGCACTTCCGCCGATATCATTAAAGTGGCGATGCTCAACCTCTACCGCGAGATGGCGACTAAAAAGTTAAAAAGCAAAATGCTGCTCCAGGTGCATGACGAGCTTATCTTTGAGGTGCCGGACGCAGAAATGGAGACTATGCGCAAGCTCGTCACCGGGATAATGTCCACGGCGGTAGAGCTTTCCGTCCCGCTCAAGGTGGATACCAAGTCGGGTCGGAACTGGGGAGACGTGAAATAAGAAGTAATTTGTAGTTAGAGGGTTTTCTCCAAGTACAAACTACACATACTTACAATAAGTTCACGCTTAAGAGGTAACCAATAAAACTATTAAAGGTTAAAAAATAATCAACCTGTCATTCCCGCGCAGGCGGGTATCTATGGGCGTGGAAGGGGTAGGCGGCGCAGGTTAGCAAGTTATTTTAGGATTACGTTATACACAGGATTATAAAGTACTTGAATAAAAAGACTTATCACAGCCCTATTTATTTCGGCTGGTTCATACTGGGCGCTTCGGTATTACTTTTAAGTTACCAGAGCGTTATCTTCGTTTACGGGTTTACCGCTTTTATAACCCCAATCGCGGCAACATACGGCTGGACATACGCCCAGATATCCCTGGCGACAACTATCCGGGGTATACAGGTCGGCGCGTTGGACCCGTTTGTGGGAATAATAGTGGACCGCTGGCCTGCCCGCAGGTTGATGGTGCTTGGGACGGTGATATACGCGCTGGGAGTAGTTATCTTAAGCCAGGCCACTAATCTGGTTATGTTCTACATTGGTTTTTTGGTAATGGGTCTGGGCGGCACTTTTTGTTACAGCATGGTGCCGCAGACTGTGCTGGCCAGGTGGTTTAAAAAGAATATCGGTAAAGTCAGCGGTATTCTCACCATGGGTTTTTCCATTGGCGGTATGTTCGTCCCTTTCATCGTTAAGGGGATTGACATTTTCGGGTGGCAGAAACTGATGCTTTACCTGGCATTCGGCGTGGTAGTATTAGGTCTACCCCTGTCATTAGTTTTCCGGAATAGACCGGAGGACTACGGCCTGTTGGTTGACGGCGCGCTTCCCGCAATTGACGGTACGGTTGTGCCGGCGGAAGAATATGTTACCGGGCTTAAACAGGTCTTGAAGATGAAGGCTTTCTGGCTGATAGGGATAGCGTGTATGTTCCACATGATTGCTGTTAACGCCCTTACCATCCACATCGTGCCTTACATGACCAGCATCGGCATGAGCAGGGAGACGGCGGCCTTGAGCATCACCATTTTTTCCATGATATCGCTGGGGGTGCGCTTATTATACGGTATTCTCGCCGATAAATATCCCAAGAAGAATGTCTTCGCCCTGTCCAGCGGGATAACCACCGCCGCGCTGGTCATGCTCGGCCTGCTTAATACCTCTTTTGCTTTAATGGTCGCCTTTAGTATCGTTTACGCTCTGGGTGTGGCCGGTTCGACCGCTTTAAGAGTACCAATTACGCGGGATTATTTCGGGGCGAAGAACTTTGGTAAAATTTTCGGCTGGTTGTCCGTTTTTTCGGTTGTCGGCGGTGTTGCCGGTGCGCCTTTGGCCGGATGGGTGTATGATGCGCACGGAACCTATTTTCCTATATGGTATGTGTTCGCCGGTATGACGGCGCTGGCCACTTTCTTGTTTTTATTGTTACCGCTGCCGGTTTCTCGGAAACCATTAAGTCTGGAGAGAGGGAGGAGCCGTGCCTGAACTGCCTGAAGTAGAAACGATTAAAAACGAACTTCTGCCGCATGTCCTCGGTCGGAAGATAACGGGCGTGGCTGTATTCTGGGATAAAATGGTAAAGCAGCCAACGGCGGCGGAGTTCTGCGAACGCGTTACCGGACAAAAGATAACCAACCTGACTAGGCGCGGTAAGTACCTGTTCTTTCACTTGAGCAGCGGCGAAATGCTGGTGATGCACATGAAGATGACCGGCTCGCTGTTAATCAACCCGCCCGATGCTAAGTTCGCCCGCGCTATATTTCAGTTAGACAACGGCGCGGTGATGCATTTCCGTGACCCGCGCAAGTTCGGTAAAATGTGGCTGGCGGCAGACGAGAGCGCTGTGGCAGATAAGCTCGGCCCGGAGCCGCTGGATAATGATTTCACAGTTGAAACGCTGACGAAAATATTACGCAACCGCAAAGCGCCGGTGAAGCCGGTGCTCCTCGACCAGGCGATTATCGCCGGCATCGGCAACATGTACGCCGATGAGTCCCTCTACGAGGCTAAAATCCATCCCGTGAGGCCGGCGTGCAGTCTTTCCGAAGTAGAGATTAAACGACTTTATACTGCCATCCGGCGGGTGCTGCGGGCGGCAATTAAAAACAAAGGCGCCAGCGTGCGTAACTATATAAGGCCTGACGGCGATATCGGCACTGCCCACGCTGAGTTCCGCGTGGCGCACGGTACCGGAAAAAACTGCCCCCGCTGCGGCACACTTATTAAGCGTATCGTGGTGCGGGGGCGCGGCACCTATTTATGTCCCAAATGCCAGCCTGAGCCTTAGCTATCCCAGAAGCGGAAAGGCGGATATTCGTCCGTCATCAAAGATACATAGGCCAATACACGGTATACCCAGCGGTCCATGCCGATAACCAGCTTGAAAATATCCGCGGGATATTTGCCGGTAAAAAGCAGCGAGAAACCGCCAAAGATAGCGAGTACAAATGTCAGGCCACCCATCTTCCAGCCGGCTCCCCCCTGGAAAATACAGACGATAATCAGGTGCGGAATAGCTAAAAGCCACCATTTAATCCATACGAGCCCCTGGGAAAGCTTTTCCGGGTAGGGTATATCCAGGTCGGCGGGATAATTGGGGTCAGGATCAAGACTGAAAGGCGGGTATTTATCGGTGCCCAGCGCCTGGTAGCTGTAAAAGCCGACTCGCCATGACCAGCGCAGTACCCCGACGTTGAACTTGAATAGGTCTT
>PLLL01000080.1 GCA_003141235.1 Dehalococcoidia bacterium | reverse complement strand
GAGAGCGGCTGCGGCAAGACCACTATCGGCCGTTGTGTCCTCGGGCTTTACCGTCCTACCGCAGGCAAAATTATGTTCGGCGGTCAGGACATCGTCACCCTCCCGGAAAAAAAGCTGCGAGAAGTGCGCAAGAACATGGCCCTTATCTTCCAGGACCCCTACAGCTCGCTGGACCCCCGCCAGAGCGCCGGCAGCATCGTCGGAGAACCGCTTAAAATCCATAACATGGTCATGAATAAGTCGGAATATAAAGATAAGGTAGAACAGCTTTTCCGCATCGTCGGCCTGGACCCCTCTATGACCGACCGCTTCCCTCACGAGTTCAGCGGCGGCCAGCGNNCAGCGCCAGCGCATCGGCGTGGCACGCGCCCTGGCCTGTAATCCCCAAGTGATTGTCTGCGACGAGCCGATTTCCGCACTGGACGTATCTATCCAGGCCCAGATTATTAACCTTCTGGAAGAACTGCAATCAAAAAGCGAGGGGTTGAGCTACCTCTTTATTGCTCACGACCTTTCCGTGGTGCGCCATATCAGCGACCGCGTGGCGGTGATGTATCTGGGACATATTGTCGAAATTTGCAAGTCACGCGTGCTTTATGAAAATCCCCTCCACCCCTATACCCGCGCGCTTCTTTCCGCCGTGCCGATTGCCGACCCGGTCATCGAGGAGACGCGTGAACGTATCATCCTGAAGGGTGAAGTGCCCAGTCCCCTTAACCCGCCCCCGGGCTGCCCCTTCCACCCGCGCTGCTTTATGGCGATACCCGAGTGCAGCCAGGCCGTGCCGCCGCTCCGGGATATCGGTGAAGGGCATGAGGTGGCCTGCATCAGGGTATAGACTATTACCTTAACCAGATAAAAAAGCGGCTGGAGCTTTACGTTAGCTTTCCCAGCCGCTTTTTATTTTGCCTTCTTATTTACTATTGACCTCATTCTATTTAGTCCTCACCGCCTTTATCCCCCTCTCATTTTATTGTCATTTAAGAAGCAATCCGCCATTCACAATCGGGTATATAAATGAATGATACATAAATCAGAGTATGGCAGAGTAGGAGATTGCCACGCTTGCGCGCCGTCTGCCTACGCCAAGGCTTCGGCGGGCAGGTAACGCTACAGCGTGCAGGCACGCCTCCCGACTGCGCAGGATTTTCACCCTCACCCTTGGTCCCTTTCCCATCAAGGGAGAGGTGTATAAGGAAGAATGATATAACCGGGGGATGGACTCGCAATGACAATCAGCCCCAACTATAAAACAGAATCCCCCTCTCCTTGAGGGGAGAGGGGGAAAGTGTGTTGCAGCTATTAATTTATTCTTTTCAGTTTTTTATTAAAGCATTTTTCCCATTGGGAGAACCGTGCGTCCGAACTTGCCGTTAATGATGACCGATGCTGCGCCGTAAACAGCCGCCGCGCCGCAGAAAAGCCCTTCGACGCCCGCGACCTTGGCGGAAAAACCGCAGAAGAAATGGATCGCCAGAAGAGCGTAGAGTATCACTAACGAAGCGAAAACGAAGAAATGCACGAAGGTCATCTTTAAAGTACCTATCATCATGAAAAAGGTGAAGATGCCCCAGATAACCATGGTCCAGGCGAGGCCGTTATTATCAATTTTGACCAAGCCCTGCCACTGGAAAACGAACGCGGTGGCGAGTGCAATCCAGAAAAAGCCGTAGGACGTGAAAGCGGTAAGACCGAAGGTGTCCCCACGCTTGCCATCGATAACCCCGGCGATTACCTGGGCCGCGCCGCCCCAGAAAAGTCCGTATGCTATGGCCATGGTGCTGTCCATCAAGCCCAGATTATGCAGCTGGAGCAAGATAGTAGTGAACCCGAAGGCCGCCAGTCCCAGGGCTCCCGGGTTCCCCATTTGGGGTTCTGTTTTGGGTGCTTCTTGTGCCACAAATACCTCCAATAAAATTTAGTATATGGAAAACCGGGCCGGAGCGGGGTTACCGCCCCGGCCTCTTTAACGTTTATTTCTTTTTTCCGGCAATGAGCGCCGTGATGACTGTTGGGTCAGCCAATGTCGAGGTGTCACCGAGATCTTCGGTGGTGCCGGCGGCAATCTTGACCAGAATACGGCGCATGATTTTGCCGGAACGGGTCTTGGGTAAGCTATCGGTGAACTGGATAACATCCGGGGTGGCGATGGGGCCGATCACCTTGCGGACATGGGCCTTTAATTCCGCTTCCAGTTCCGGACTTGGTTTTTCACCGACTTTCAGAGTGACGTAGGCATAGATGCCTTCCCCTTTTAGCGAATGAGGCATGGGGACAACCGCGGATTCAGCCACTTTAGGATGAGATACCAGACTGCTCTCAACTTCAGCCGTGCCGATGCGGTGGCCGGAGACTTTGATGACGTCGTCGATACGTCCCATGAGCCAGTAGTAGCCATCCTTATCTTTGCGGGCGCCGTCACCCGTGCAGTACATACCCGGGAATTTACTGAAGTAGGTTTCCTTGAAGCGGGCCGCGTCACCATAGATAGTGCGCATCATC
>PLLL01000114.1 GCA_003141235.1 Dehalococcoidia bacterium | reverse complement strand
CCACGCACAAAACCCTGCGCGGCACCAGCGGCGGCATGATTCTCTGCAAACAGCAATATGCTAAAGCTATCGATTCCGCTGTTTTCCCCGAAGCGCAGGGAAAAGCTCTGATGCATGCCGTTGCTGCCAAGGCGGTAACGCTCCACGAGGCTATGCAGCCTTCGTTTGTCGCATACCAGAAAGCTATCCTGGAAAACGCGCAGGCTCTCGCCGCCGAACTGCAAAAGCTGGGCATGCGCCTGGTATCGGGCGGCACCGATAACCACCTGATGCTGGTCGACCTCACGGCTACGGGTATAACCGGCGGCCACGTGGCTAAGGTGCTCGAAGATGCGGGCATCATTTGTAATAGAAATGAAATTCCTTTTGATACGCGTCCCCCGGCTGTCACCAGCGGCATCAGACTGGGAACGCCTGCCGTAACTACGCGCGGTTTCGGTAAAGAAGAAATGAAGCAGATTGCCGGTTTAATCGTTAAAGTAATCCGGCATGTAGAAGACCAGAAAGTGATCGATGAAGTGCGGCAGGAAGTTATGCAAATGTGTCAGCGCTTTCCGGTGCCCGGGATTAGTGAATAGCATCAGACTATCTGAAGATTGAAGAATAAGCGACGATTAAATCATGAAGATTGAAAAAAAAGGTATTCTGGAAGCTATCGGCAATACACCGATGGTGCAATTAGTACACCTGGACATTAATCCGGCTGTGAAGATTTTCGCCAAGCTGGAAGGCAACAATCCTGGAGGCTCCATCAAAGACCGCCCGGCCTACTATATGATTAAAATGGCAGAAGAGTCCGGACAGCTTACCCCGGGTCAAACCATCGTCGAACCGACGTCGGGAAATACAGGTATCGCCATCGCCATGATAGCAGCCGTTAAAGGCTACAAAGTTAAGCTGTTCATGCCGGAAAGCGTCAGCATAGAAAGACAGCTTATTTTAAAGGCTTTCGGCGCTGAGGTTGTGCTTACACCGGCTAAAGAGTCCACTGATGGCGCCATACGCCGGGCGCACGCGGCTTTAAAAGCCGAACCGGGTAAATACTTTATGCCGAATCAGTTCGATAATCCAAACAACCTCCTTTCGCATTATGAGACAACTGGCCCGGAGATATTCCGCCAGACGGGAGGCCGTGTTGATGCATTCGTGGCCGCCATGGGCACGTCGGGTACTTTAATCGGCACCGGCAGCTATTTAAAAGAGAAAATACCGGGGCTCAGAATCGTCGGCGTTGAGCCTACGATAGGGAACAAGCTTCAAGGCTTGAAAAATATGAAAGAAAGTATTGTCCCTAAGATTTACGATGAAAAAGCCCTTGATGAGAAAATTACTATTGAGGACGAGGACGCTTTCGAGAATACCAGGATGCTGGCTTCAAGAGAAGGTGTTTTTTGCGGTATGTCCAGCGGGGCAGCGATTGCCGGAGCTTTACAAGTAGCCGCCAAAATGAAAAAAGGCGTCATTGTCACTATCCTGGCTGACCGCGGCGATCGTTACTTAAGCACCCACCTGTTCCGCTCTATCCGTGCCAAGTCCCTGCCTTAAACCTGCATTCCAATATCAAATTAAGACTTGGGCATATTATTTATGAAAAATAGAATATTATATGCAGATGTACTAAGAGTAGCCGCTATCGTGGCCGTTGTTTTCCTTCACGTGGCTGCGCCACCAATGTATCAATTCAACTCAATCACCCGCAGTTGGTGGTGGATAGCTGATGTTGTAGATTCATCGGTCAGATGGGCGGTTCCTATCTTCTTAATGCTTAGCGGAATGTTGTTGCTTGATACGAAACGAGATGAATCGGTCAAGTTATTCTTCACAAAGAGAATTAACAAGGTTTTCATTCCCCTTCTGGTATGGAGCATTCTGTATTCATTCTGGAAACTAAGATATGGCCTGATATTTCATGGCGAATTTCTATATTCAATACCAGGCTTTATCAGAGATTTTCTCACAGGAAATGTGTACTATCATTTGGGGTTCTTCTATTATCTTATTGGCCTTTACCTCATAACACCGATTCTCAGAGTCTATGTCAAGAATGCCAGCGATTCTAGCTTGAAATACTTTCTTATTCTCTGGCTTATTGCATCTCCCTTGTATAGTCTGATGGGCAAATTCTTCAATCTCAATATCGCTATACAACTGCAGTTTGCTACAGGTTTTGTAGGTTACTTCGTATTAGGATATTTCCTCAGCATTGCTGATGTCGATATAAAATGGAGAAGATTTTTGTATGTGCTCGCAGGACTTGGCTTAATGATAGCCGTATTTGGGACATATGTATTAACCAAAAAAAAGGATGGTGTTCTGGATGTGTACTTCTATGACTACCTAACGGCCAATATCATTGTAATATCGGCAAGCATTTTCCTGTTTTTCAGGTACGCCAAATGGCCCAAAAAATTATCGGAAAATACATCTTTTTTACGCCGGTCAATAGCTCGCTTCAGCAACGCCAGTTTTGGTGTTTTCCTGATCCATCCCATGATTCTAGATGTGCTAGATGTGTTGAAGATTAACGCTAGTTTTATACATCCTCTTGTAGGCATACCTATAACAGCAATCCTGACTATTCTTATATCGCTGGTATTGGTTAAACTTCTTCAAAGAGTGCCAGTCCTTAACCGCATAGTTCCTTAGCGTAGACACGTTATAGGACATGCATTGCTCTCGGAAGGGATATTCTGCATGCCTATAGCTAATACCTTTTTCTCACAACAAGCTGTAGCCCGTAACGTTATATCTTATTTAAACTATCTTAGAATCCACTGGTGTCCTCTTTCCTTAGCTTATTTAATAAAAACGTATTAAATAACGATGACTGGTTTGTTTTTACAGGGACCATAGCGACGAAACTATCCCCCGGCGCGTGAGAAACACGAATTATTTCGCCCCGACTTGTGTAGGCCCGAAATGACAGATAGGTTTCTCTTTTAAATCAGGTTCCCCCCATTCTTAACATAAACTTTACCCCTCCTTAACGTTTTCTTTATATATTTTACATGCGCTTTTATCATTGCGTGTCAGAATAAAAATGAAATAGGGGAAATACCAGGACGGCAAATGGGGGACAATTTAAGTGAAAATAGTTTTTAGTTTTATCGCGGGAGTGGTTGCTTGCACTCTGCTCCTTTACGGGGTAAGGATGGTTATCCCGGCACAGGCCGCTACGGATGAATCGGGCTTAACATCTGAAAACAACACTAATACTTTAACGAAATTGCTTCCCGACATCGAGACGATATACCACGATGCCTTGACCATGCCTTTCATAAAAGCCCAAAGTAAAATCTACGATAAAGATATCGCTGAGTATTACCAGGCGCTCATGGATAAAACCGGGTTAACGCAGTAGAACTAAAAATAGACGTCCGCTATTTCAAAGAACACCCCATAAAAAAGTGGAGGCTGCCTTTTTATCAGCAACCTCCACTCACGAGACTAACTAGTACGAACCCAACTCACGTATTACTAAGCACTTCGGCTCTTGGTCTCTGCAATGCAGATATGACCCACTTTTAACTACCGAGCCGGGTCCGTTTTCCGCTTGCCCTGAAACAGGGCTTCAACGGTCAACCTGCCATACTCCGAATAACCCATGAAGCTTCATGTTACACCTCCCGAAGCATATTCAGGCCGTGCCTTGAGCTTCTTACACTAGTTCTAACACCCTTTGGTGCCTTTGTCAATATGGCTGCCAGCCATAGTAGTACTATTTGTGATACAAATGTGATAGTACTTTTGTACTGCGTAATATTCCTTTGTTATTGCATGGTCGCGCCGCCGTCGACGCAGATGACCTGCCCGACGATATCGCCGGAGACATCGGACGCCAGGAAAGTCACCGCATTGGCGATGTCCTGGGTGGTAGTGCCCCTACCGATGGGCGTGTTTGGCGTGAATTTTTTTATAAGCTCATCCGGCGGCCCTGATTTATCGAAGTTGGTTATCGCCCAGCCCGGCGCCACGCTGTTAACGGTTATGCCCTGCTTGATAACGCTCTTGGCCAGCCCTCTGGTGAAAACGTAAATCGCCGATTTAGACATAGCATAGGTTGATACCCCCGGGAAAGCCATTTTGGGCACGCTGGAAGAAATGTTGATAATTTTGCCGTATTTGCGTTCTATCATGCCGGGCAGCACCGCCTGGGAACAGAACATGGCGCCCTTGATGTTGAGATTGAAATCTTTATCCCAGACCTCTTCTTTCTGGTCGAGGAACGGCCCTTGCGGGTGTATGCCCCCGGCGTTGTTAACTAATATGTCTATCCTGCCGAACTCCGCGAGGGCTTTTTTGACCATCTCCTGCACCTCGGCCTTTTTCGTCACATCGCCCTTGATGGCGATAGCTTTGCGCCCCAGCGCTTTAACCTCCGCCACTGTTTTTTTAGCGTCTTCGAGGTTAATATCATTGACGGCGATATCACAGCCCTCTTTGGCCAGTGTCAGGGAGATGGTCTTGCCGAAGCCTATCTGACTGCCGGCGCCGGTTACCAGTGCTACTTTTCCTTTTAGTCCAAGCTCCATAGTAGTTTCCTCCTATTGTGCTTAAAATTGCCGTGTCTTAAAGCGTCGAGCCGCCGGTCACATCGAGTATTTGGCCGCAGACATCGCTGGACATGTCCGAGGCGAAAAATGCCACCGCGTTAGCAATATCCTCGGGGGTGGTGCCCCGGCCTATCGGTGTGCTGGGTAAGAAACGCTTTTCTGCCTCTTGCTTGTCGCCTTTAATGAAATTGGTCAACGCCCATCCCGGAGAAACACAGTTGACGTTTATCCCATCCTTGATAACGCCTTTTGCCAGATGATGAGTAAATATCTCGACGGCGCCTTTGGCAATAGAGTAGGTGGAAACGCCGAAAGCCGCCCTTACCGAACCGGAAGATATATTGATTATTTTACCGTATTTCTGCGCCACCATACCGGGGATAACCGCCTGTGTGACGAGCATCGTGCCCTTGAAGTTAAGCGCCATTTCTTTGTCCCAGAGCTCCTCTTTCTGGTCGGCGAAAGGCCCGGTGCCGAGGATGGCCCCAGCCACATTAGCGAGGATGTCTATCTTCTTATATTCGGCCAGCGCTTTTTTAACCATTTCCTGCACTTCGGATTTTTTCGTAATGTCGGCTTTAATCGCGATGGCCTTGCGTCCCAGTGCTTTAACCGCATTGACAGTTTTTTGGGCATCATCCAGATTGATGTCATTGACGACGATAGCATCGCAGCCTTCTTTAGCCAGCAGGAGCGCTATCGCTTTGCCGAAGCCTATCTGGCTTCCCGCGCCGGTTACCAGCGCTACTTTACCTTTAAAACCCAGGTCCATGATTGCCTCCTTATTAATAAAAAAGTGGTTTGCAGGCCTCATTATATAACAATTCAAGGGTGACGTGAAATATATTTTCTGGGATTATCTAATAAGAGATTGACGTCATCCCCGCGAAAGCGGGGATACAGAGGGTAAAATCATCCATCAAAACCCATACCCCTGCGTCATTCCCGCGCAGCCTGCCCCGTATCGTGAATCGGGGGCGGGAATCCAGAGCCCCCATACCACCATCCCGACGAAAGTCGGGATCCAGAGGATGGGTAAAGGGAGCGGTCTGTATTCTTGGGTCAAGCCCGAGAATGGCAATTAAGACGATAGTATTAAAAAAAGAGAGGGCGTAAATCCCCTCTTTTTATTTTGTATTAATTTTGTTACTATTTAAAACCCCGGCAGCTTATTTTCGGCTGTAACAGCAGCCTGTTTCTTTATTCTAATACGCCGCTTCCAGCCCAGTATCCCCAGCAGGTCGCCGATAGCTTTATCCTGCTGTGTTTCATCTCTCAGCGGCAGGTCGGGGTCTATCTTATACCTGGTGCGCCGCCCCTCTCGCTTTTTAGTTAAATAGCCGTCGGCTTCAAGGTCATTAATAATGTTGCGTGTCGCTTTTTCGGTGATTCCGATGGTCGTGGCAATATCCCGCGCGGTGATACGCGGCTGCCGGGCTACGATGCAAAGTATCAGGGCGTGATTGGTCAGGAATTTCCAACCCGGCATACGCTTACCTCCTTCGGAAGATTATTTTTAAACTGGTACTCATTTACCTAAAATGCTATTGACAAATTCACCATATTTTGTATAATTAATTAGAGAACTTTAATTCCTGAATATATTATAGCAGGAATGTCAAGCTCGAAACGGTAATTAAGAAAAAATACTGAACATTATTAACATAGAATAGAAAAATAAAAAGGAGAGTTGAGACAGAAAAATTGAAAACACTATCGGTGGCCGATAAACGTCAGACCGCCAGCCAGCAAGAAAAAATTACTATTGAAAACACAGTAAGAGTAGAAATCGAAGACGAGCCTCCCAGTAGACTTTTTGCGTCCTATAATCCTGAAGAAGAACCTCCAGGTAAAACAACCACCGGTAGAGTCAGATATTTTGGAAATATACCTGACAGCAGTTGGAACGACTGGAAATGGCAGTTCCGCAACAGGATAACCAGCGTTGAACGGCTGAGCCAGGTGATGTCATTGTCAGCCGATGAGCAAGCGCAAATAAGGCTTGTAACCCGGCGCTATCCTCTTGCCATCACCCCTTACTACCTATCGCTCATCAATCCCGATGACCCTGACGACCCCGTCAGGAAACAGGCGGTGCCCTCCATCATGGAAATCGCCATGAGCGCTATGGGTTTTGAAGACCCCCTCGCCGAGAAGGAAGACTCCGTCGTGCCCGGCCTGGTACAGCGCTATCCTGATAGGGCGCTGATGGTACTTACCGATATTTGCCCCATGCTCTGCCGTCACTGCACGCGTAAGAGGGAATGGCGGCACGGCGGTTGGGTGCGCACCGACGCCGAGATAGACACTATGGTAGACTATCTGCGCCGTAATACTGCCATCAGAGATGTTATCATCTCCGGCGGCGACCCCCTGACGCTATCCACCGAACATCTGGAATCGATTATTGCCAAAGTGCGGGCGATAGAACATATCGAAATTATACGTATCGGGTCGAGGTTCCCTGTTGTGTTGCCGCAGCGTATCGATACCGAACTGTGCAACATGCTTTCTAAATACGGCCCGATATGGTTAAATACTCACTTTAACCACCCCCATGAGATTACGCCCGAATCGGCGGCGGCCTGTGACCGTCTGCTGCGCGCCGGCGTACCGGTCAATAACCAGACGGTGCTCCTGCGCGGCATTAACGATAGCGTAGAGACGATAACCAAGCTGTGCCATAACCTGCTAAAGACCAAGGTGCGCCCGTACTATCTCTTCCAGTGTGATGAGGTACAAGGCACGGAACACCTCCGCACACCGGTGCAAACCGGCATCAAAATAATAGAAGGGATGCGCGGGTTTACTTCCGGCCTGGCTATACCGCACTTCGTCGTTGACCTGGTACAGGGCGGCGGCAAGGTGCCCCTGCAGCCCAACTATGTGCTGTCGATGACCGATGAAGAGCTGCTCCTGAAAAACTACGAGGGGCAGGTATACCGGTATCGCAATCCCAGTTCGCAGAGCTACGATGAAAAAGTAATGGCGGCGACGGTCAGCGGTGTCGTGCCGAGTTTGTTGGATGATGCCGCCCGTCCTCTGGAAGTAAAAGGGGTAACTGATGCGAATCGGGTTATCGTTCGATCTTAAGACGGCTATAACGGAACGTCACGCTGTTGAAGACGCATTCGAAGAATATGATTCGCCGGAAACAGTGGCGATAATCACGGCTGCCCTTGAGTCGGCGGGACATCAGATCGTCAGGCTCGGCGGCGGCGCTCAGTTGCTCGATAATATCCGGAGAGAAAAAGTAGACATCGTCTTCAATATCGCCGAGGGCAGGGGCAACTACCGCAGCCGTGAAGCCCAGGTGCCTTCCGTGCTGGAAATGCTGGACATCCCTTATACCGGCTCCGACCCCCAGTGCCTGGCGATAGGTCTTGATAAGCCTGTCACCAAGAAGCTGGTGGCCGCGGAAGGCGTCAGCACCCCCAAATGGCTGCTTATCATGGATGAGCAAGAGTTGCGTCTTACCAACTGGGAAGGATTCCCCTTCCCGGTTATCATTAAACCGGCTTATGAAGGTTCCAGCAAGGGCATCCGCCTCACTTCTCTGGCGTATAACGTCAGCGAGGCGGAAGAAGAAGTAAGCCGGATTCTGGCGGACTATCGTCAGCCGGTGATGGTCGAAGAGTTCATCGACGGTGATGAGGTTACCGTGGGCGTTATCGGCAACGCGCCGGCGCGGGTGCTGGGTATTATGCGGGTTTTACCGAAAAAGAAAACGGAGCATTTCGTCTATTCTCTGGAAGTTAAACGGGACTATGTAAATCTGGTTGATTACGAATGTCCGGCCGGACTGGCGCGGGACGTTCTTGATAAACTGGAGGATTCAAGCCTCAAGGCCTTCAGGGCGCTGGGCTGCCGTGATTTTTCCCGGATTGACTACCGTATCAGCCGGGACGGCATGCCTTACTTTATTGAAATTAATCCTCTGCCCGGCCTGGGCAGTTACAGCGACCTTGTTATCATGGCTACCATGCTGGGGTGGACCCATGCAGGCTTGATTCAAGCGGTACTTGATGCCGCTCTTACGAGGTATCCGCAATGCGTAGGCGTGTAGCCGTCGTCTATAATGAGCCGTATGCGTCGCGTTACGACGATGCCTGCGAGCAAAAAGCGGTTGAGGGTGTAATGGAAGCCGTTACCGCTGTTCACCAGGCATTAATCGAGCTTAAAAATGATGCGGTACTTGTCCCGCTCATACCGCCTTTTGAAGAAGCACGTCAGAAACTCGCCGCTTTGATGGTTGATGTAGTTTTTAACCTGTTTGAAGGATTTTGCGGGGAACCGCAAACAGAAGCGCTGGTGCCGGATGCGCTTACGGAACTGGGATTAACCTTTACCGGTTGCCAGGCTGATGTGCTCCGTCTGGCTCTTGATAAGGCGAAAGTAAAGGTCATCCTGAAGTCATCCGGAATTCCCACGCCCGATTTCCAACTGCTCAATCCCGAAACGTTAAACACCTTCCTGCTCGGCTATCCGTGCATCGTCAAACCTCGCAGCGAAGATGCCAGCCACGGCATTAGCGATAAAAGCGTGGTTAGAGACTTTACTTCTCTAAAAAGACAGGTAATACTGGTTAGCGAGGCCTATAGCGGCGGCGCTCTTATCGAGGAGTTTGTCGGCGGGCGGGAGTTTAACGCCACAGTCATCGGCAATGCTCAGCATGTCGTGCTGCCTGTATCTGAAATTGTTTATACGCTCCCGCCGGGTATACCCAAACTGCTGACTTTTGCCGCCAAGTGGGAAAATGATAGTATTTATTACGATAACACCAAGGTACACTGCCCGGCGGAAGTCACGCCTGAAGTACGGCAATACATCGCCGATACGGCCCTGGCCACTTTCCGGCTTATAGGGTGCAGCGGTTATGCCCGGGTGGACATGCGCATGGATGAAGCCGGCAAACTGAATGTCATCGAGCTCAATCCTAATCCGGATATCTCGCCCGGCACGGGGGCCGCCCGTCAGGCTGAAGCCGCCGGCATGAGCTACGCGCAATTTGTTGATTTAATTATTAAGCTGGCACTGGAGAAGAAAAAGCATGACCGTCAAAATACGCACCTTGATCGCCGGGGACAAACCGGCGCTGATGCAGATACTGCGGCATACGCCCGAATTTAAGCCGTACGAGGTGGTGGTGGCGGAGGAAGTCATCGATGGCTACCTGCAAGACCCCAAAGGCACGGGCTATTATGCTCTGGTGGCCGATGTTGATTCACAGGTCTCAGGGTATATCTGCTACGGTCAAACGCCATGTACCGTTGGCACCTGGGATATTTTCTGGATAGCCGTTTCCGGGGAAAAGCGCGGCCACGGTATCGGCGGCGCTCTGACGAAAGCGGCGGAAGCGGATATTATAAAAGACAATGGCCGGCTTATCATGATCGAGACATCTTCAACACCCATCTATGAGAACACCCGGCGTTTTTACATCGGCCAAAAATATGAGACGGTCGCCCGCATCCCGGACTTTTATTGCCCCGGTGATGATTTACTCATCATGCAAAAGCGGCTGAATTGAGAACCAGTGGCGATTAGCCTATAATTCAAAGTAGCATGGCTGATTTATTTCATAATTTCGTCTTAACATTTATCCCCCTTTTCATCGTTATTGATGCCTTTGGCAACCTGCCGTATCTCATTGGTGCGGGGCAGGATGTGGACCGGCCGCACCAGCTTAAGATAGTCCATTACGCGGTGTTGACGGCTACGGTGGTCGGACTGATATTCCTTTTCTTCGGGCAATTTATCTTGAATGTGATGAATATCAGAGTGCCCGAATTTGCCATTGCCGGCGGGATTATCCTGCTGGTACTTTCCATAATGTATATGATTACCGGGCACATGGTGACGGTAGTCAAAGAAGAGATGGTCGCCATTGTACCCATCGGCACGCCGCTGACCGTCGGCCCCGCAACAATCACCACTTTACTTCTCCTGGCCGGAAAGTATCCTCTCTATACAGTTCTCATTTCCTTCGCCCTGAATATGCTCGTGACCTGGATTATCTTTCTTTTGAGCCAGAAGATTGCCGGGTTTATGGGACGGGGAGGGCTGACTGCTATATCCAGGGTATTCAGCCTGCTGCTGGCCGCTATTGCGGTCAGTATGGTCATCGGCGGGCTGCAATCTCTGGGTATCATAAACATTACCGTTTAAAGCCGGCTTAAAGTAAGAATTAGTCAAATTAAATGATATCTATCATAACCCTCGCCGTGGTCTTTATCCTTATCGCCGTGCGCCATATTGGTAAAATACGGCTCCATATCTGGCAGATAATGCTGGCGGGAGCGCTTGTCGTTCTTGTCACCGGCCGGATATCTCCGGCGCGGGCGTTTTCGGCCATCAATGCCGATGTGATGCTATTCCTGTTCGGCGTCTTCATCATCGGTCAGGCGATGGAAGACAGCGGCTATCTGGGGCACTTGGCCTATCGCCTGTTTTCCCGGGCCCGTTCGCTTAACGCGCTGGTGCTCCTTATCCTTTTCGGCATGGGTATCCTCGCGGCCTTGCTGTTGAATGATACGCTGGCTATCATCGGCACTCCGGTGGTACTGTCGCTGGCGAGAAAGACCGATACGCAACCGAAGGTGTTACTGCTTTCGCTGGCCTTTGCCGTGACTATCGGCAGTGTAATGAGCCCGATAGGCAACCCGCAAAACCTGCTGATAGCCATTCACGGCAATGTCCCTAACGCGTTCGTCACTTTTCTGAAATATCTCCTGGCGCCCACGGTGATAAACCTGTTCTTCGCTTACCTGCTGTTACGGTG
>PLLL01000037.1 GCA_003141235.1 Dehalococcoidia bacterium | reverse complement strand
GCTGCCGCGACGGCCATGGTCAGGCTGTCCTCATCATAGTTAGCCACAGCCCTTTCCCCCGGCGAGGCGGCCACGCCCCAGGCACGAGCAATCTCCGCCCGGCTCAATCTGTAAAACGGTATATAAGCCCCGTAAGCAACAATCCCTGCCATTAACTCAATCTCACTTTTTCAGCACAATTTCACCCAGGTAGGTGTCTTTCAGCGTTTTGGCCTTGACGCTCTTAGCTTTGTACCCGGACGCTTCTATCATAACAGTGTAATCAGCGTTATCCGCCAACCCCTCAAACTCGAAGTCGCCAAAGCCGTTGGTCCTGGTTAAGCGAGTCTGCCCATCGCCGCTTAAGCTTACTGTAATGTTCCCGGCGACTTCATCAATATCTCCGTAGATAACTGTCCCGGCGATGAACTTCTTCGCCAGGCTGATATACCTGACCTTTTCTTTTAGCCCGAACTCAGGATGTAAAGCTTCGGTAGTATTAGATGCCATGAGTTTTGCTATTTCACTCTTGGGGTCGTCCAAATTTCCAAAGATTAATGCGCCCGTGGGACAGGATTCCACACAGCGGGGCACTTTCTCACCTTTATCTAACAGGTGCGCGCACAGGATACATTTCTGCGCTACCTGCTTCTCTTCGTTCCACTCGATAACGCGGTAGGGACAGCCACTGACTATCTGCTTCTGCCCCTTGGCCTTGACCGGGTCAATGATAACAATGCCGTCCGGACGTCTGTATACAGCGTTATTCTGCGCTGCTTTAATGCATCCGGCATTCTCACAGTGCATGCAGGTGACAGGCGTGTAGCTTACCTTTACTTTGGGGTACTGCCCCCGCTCCCTTTCGATGAGCTTCATCCAGTTCATGCCGCTCATCGGCTGGGCGGCGGCGTAGTTTCCATTATCGTTACCGGCAAATTCATCACGGCAGGTCAGGAAACAATTATAGCAGCCGGTACACTTTGTGATGTCTATTATCATTCCGTATCGAGTCATTGCGCTAAGCCTCCCACTTGCAGATTTCTACCAGGCAGGAGTTGCAGGCCATGCCGGGCGCATTCTTGGAGACTAACCGCGAGGGCGTGAGCAAGTTCATGCAGCCGCCTTTATCGATGCTGCCCGCCTTGCCCGGTTCGAGCGGGTCGTACTTGGCGCCCGCCTGATAGGAGTGGACGGTGCCCGGCCTGGTGCGCTCGGTGACCTTGGCGATTCCCAGTACCGCGCCGCGGTCATTAAACACCTTGACGATTTCTCCGTCATGTATATCCCGTTCGGCAGCGTCGGTGGGGTGAATGCGCACTGGCCACCAGGCGTAGCCGTCCTTCTTTACGCGATGTGTAGGAATGTCCTCCAGCCACGGGTTCTTATTATCGTGATGCGTGTGATAGGAAAAGCGTACGTGGGGCGTAATCAACTGTAACGGGTATTTCTTCGTTAGTTTGGTGGTATTGTAGCCTTCCCAGCTGGGGATATAGCGGGGCATGGGCGGCCTCTCTTTATCATTCGGGTCGAATTTGGTTAAGCTCTGGGAAACGAACTCGATTTTGCCGCTGTAGGTCGCCAGCAGGTGCGCTTTATCCGTGCCCAGGTTGGGGTTCATGGGGTCGGGCGTATCGCAGGGGCGACCCTCATAGAACCACCGGTTGGATACCGTGGCCTTGTAATCATCGGGCAAAGGTACGACGAAGTAGCCTTTCTTTTTAAAGTCCTCATAGCTGATATGCTTTGGCAAATCGGAATAGTCGAAGATTTTTCTCATCCACTCTTCTTCCGAATGGCCCTCGTCGTATTCTTCAAGGAAACCCAGCCTGTCAGCCAAAGCCCGGTAGATTTGCCAATCCGGCTTGGACTCCCATAAAGGCTCGATGCACTTATGCTGGTAAATCATAACGCGGTGGTTGGTACCGGCGTTGCCGTGGCCATAGCCGCCGGGGGCCGTCCACTCGGATAAGTCCTGGTGCTCAAAGTTGGTGGAGGCCGGCAGGATAACATCGCCGAATTTGGTCTCGCTCTGCCAGTGACAGTCCTGCATCACCACAAACTCCAGCTTGGGGCTCTGGTACATCCGCACCCAGCGGTTGGTATCGGTCATGGTGCTGATAAACGAGCCGCCATGCCGGTGAATCATCTTTATTTCAGCGCCGTTGGGGCCGGGTTCGGGGTAGGTCATAGCCTTCAGGTTCTGGTCGAAGTACTGGCCGCAAAAGCCTTCGCCGCGCCAGTGAATCGGCGGATTCAGGATAGCTTCGGGCAGCAGTATGCGGTATACCTTTTGCGTAACTTTATTGTAGTTGGGGTAAGCCGGTTTCTTGGCCACGGTAGCGAAAGCGTCCCAGCCCGCCGAGGCATAGCCCGGCATCTTGAAATTGAAGTCCAGGGGCGCGCCCATAGCCACGCCGCCCCAGATATTGACGCCCGGTTTGCCTATACCCTGCATGGCAATAAGAATAACCATCAGGCGGGCCCATTCGGTGGCGTAAGCCTCGCGGCAGGCGCCGCCGGTGCCGTACATCGCGCCGCAGGCCAGCATCGTCCTCTTGGCAGCCCATTCGCGGGCTAAAGCGATGATAGTGTGCGCGGGCACATCGCAGATTTTTGAGGCCCACTGCGGGGTGCGCGGCTGGCCGTCAGTCTCACCTAAAATGTGCGCTTTAAACTCTTCAAAACCGACCGTGCGGTTTTCGACAAACCATTTATCGTAAGTGCCTTCTTTAATCCAGACATAGGCGATAGCTTCCGCCATGGCCGCGTCGGTGCCGGGGCGCGGGGCAATCCACTTTTCGCCGACATGAGCGGCGGTGGCGTTACAATACGGGTCGATAAACACCCGCTGGATGCCCAGCTCTCTCAGCCAGTGGCGCCAGATGGTAGTGTCCTGGGCGCAGTAGCCGCCGGCGCTGGTATTGGGGTCTACCGACCAGAACATAACCTGCTCGCAGTTTTGCAGGCCGTCGGCCAGGATATCGAAGTTGTCCGAATGTCCCAGTTTCCAGTAATAACCCCAGGCGTGGATAGCGCCCCAGTGCCAGCCTTCCCAGCTGTCCGGGTTGTCTAATAATTCGGTGTAACCCAGGAGGTTATAGAAGCGGGGATAGGGGCCCATTTTATAGTAGAGCAGGCCCCAGTTATGGTGTGAGGAGGCCATGGCCGTGATGGCGGCCGCGCCGTAAGTTTCTCTAATCCTCTTAATCTCTCCGGTGACGATGTCCAGGGCTTCGTCCCAGGAAATGCGGACGTATTCATCGTTGCCGCGCAGCTCGGGATGCCTTTCGCCTTTGGGATCGAAATGTTTCCGCTTCATCGGATATTTAATCCGGTTCTCGGAATAGACCCGCATCCTTTCGCCGACGACATAAGGATTCAGGGTAGTCATGCGCGGGTCGGAGAACTTCTTACCGTGCGCCTCGATAGTCCACCCGCCCTTGTCCGTTTTATCGAAGATAATGGGGCGCATACTGACAATCTTGCCGTCCCTGACGGTTACTTTAACGGGGCCGCCGACCGTGCATTGCGTTAAAACCTGTTCTGCCATAGAACCTCACTCCTTGATTTCAGTACCGGGTTACAGCTTATGTTAAAAATAGTTTATTTCTTTTTCTTCTCTACGTCCGTCCACTTTGATTTAATATCGTCAAAGTGGTGATGCATTTGCGTTACATGATTACCGAAATTCTCCAGGCCGATCTGCAAATGGAAGTCTTCATGCATAATACGCTTCCAGGGGCGGACGGTAATCTCGTGCGTCAGGCGGCGGATCATCCGCGGCTGTTTCATGATTTTTTCCGCGATTTCCCAGGCGCGGGGCAGGAGCTTTTCCCTGGGGAGGACCTCATTCACGAGGCCCCAGTCCAGACAGGTCTTGGCATCGACACCGTTGACCATGAACATCATGTAGTTACCGCGCTTGAGACCGCAAATAGCCTGGATAATCAGACCCTGGGCATCACCCGGCACCGTCGCGTCCCCGAAATGGTCGTCACGCAGGATGAAATCCGGCGCGCAGAGGGTAATATCGCTCAAGAAAGCGTGCTCCCAGTGGAGGCCGGGGCCGTTGATGACGCCGATGGTGGGTACTTCAATATCATTCAGCCAATTATCCACGACTCTACGGGCGTCGTGCCAGACATTGTCGAAAATAACGTTCTTATCGGGATTATTCTCGGCCTCCTCGAAAGATGAAGTCTCGAACTCCCCAATCCAGTAGGGGTCAGTAGATGTCAGGATAATAAGTTCGTTTTCCGGGTCGTGGCCGATGGTGGTCCAGGCCTCGGTCATAGCCTGGTGCATCTCGAAGCTCCATTTTACCGGGCCGCCCTTGGTATGCAGGCGCACCTGGAGGATGCCGTTCCTGCGTTCAAAGCTCATGTGTTCGGCATAAGCTTTCTTATAATCCTCAAGTTTAGGGTAAGGAACCTTTTTTGTATTAGTCATTTTTCTTCTCCGTTCCGAATATTACAATTCTTTTGAACCAACTACCCTACTTTTTTAGACATTTCAAAATCGCCCAGGTTCAGGTCTTTGGCGCAATCGATGGCTTCTACCTTCCTGGAGAGATAGCCGGTCTTTTCAATCACCAGCGAGTATTTGCCCGGCTCCTGCCTTTCAAACCAGAAATCGCCGAAGCCGTCGGTCTTTAAAGTGGCTTTCTTTTTGCTCTTCGTATTCGTCAGAGTCACGGTCGCGCCTTCCAGACACTCATCTGCCTCCGGGTCATAAACCGCCCCGGCGATGAAGTATTTATTAAGAAGACCGATGTAATATACCCGTGGCTCGGCCTTGTATTCGGGGTGCAGCACCTCTGCCTTGGCGATGAGGTCTTTAAGGTCGGCCTCTTCGCCGAAGGTCAGCGCGCCCGTGGGGCAGGCGTCAACACAGCGGGGTTCTTTCCAGCCTTTATCCAGGAGATGAGCGCACATGGAGCACTTCTGGGAAATATTGAGGTCGTTATTAAAGTAAATCACGCCGTAAGGGCAGGCGTCGAGACACTGCTTGGCGCCGGTGCATTTCTCCGGGTCGATGATGACGATGCCGTCCGGACGCTTGTATATCGCCGTGGCCTTGCAGGCGGGGATGCAGGGGGCATCGTCACAGTGCTGGCACATGTCGTGCATATAGCGCACCCTGACCTTGGGCACCGAGCCTTGTACCACGTCGGTGACCTTCATCCAGAAGTGACCGGTATCCGGCTGGGGTTTGGCGATGGGCGTCCAGTCATTACCGACATGCTCGTCCTTGCAAGCTACCTGGCAGTTATAGCAGCCGTTGCACTTATTGATATCAATCACTAACGCTTTCATGTTTATTTCTCTCCTTTGTAGAGTACGCGTTCCATTTTCAGGCCGGAGGCTTTATCGTACGGGCGATTGAAGGCTTCCGGATACTTGCGCCGCAGTCCATCCATATCAGCCAGCTGAGCTTCGGCCAGGAAGCCGCTGGTGACCATACCGGCGCAGTTTTTCGAGGTAACGTTATGGGGGCAGATGGTATTGATGGCCCCGCCCCTGTCTATCTTGCCCGGTACTATCGGATCATACCGCGCGCCGTGGTCGATATAGATTACGCCGGGCATGATTCTCTCGGTGATGTAAGCGCCGCAGAGGACTTCGCCCCGCTCGTTGGAGACATTGACGATGTCGCCGTTCTTGATGCTGCGTTTTTCGGCATCTTTAGGATGCATCCAGATAGGCTCATATAGATACCCGTCCGGCCCCCTTACCTTGCCGGTCACGATTTCATGGAACCAGGTGACATCGTCCAGCTGGGCGTGTACGCGCCACCGGGGATGGTTGGAGATTACCAGCAGCGGATAGTCCTTCGTCCGCTCGCTGGAAATTCTTTCATCATGGAATTCGCTCTTTTCCACCCAGTGTGGTACCGGCGGCCGCTCCATATCGTTCGGGAAGTTCTTGGCTAACCGCTCGGAATAGAATTCCAGCTTGCCGCTGGGGGTAGACATCGGGCATTTCTCCGGGTCATTATAGAATTCAATCATGCCCGCCGGGATTTTCTCCCAGTTCGGGTCGGTCGGCACAACATAGTATTTCTTCTCCTGAATCTGCTTCCAGGTGCATAGACCTGCTTCTTCCATGTGCGAGCCGTCAAAACCGGCCTTAATCCATTGCTGAATGGTCTTGCCCTCATTATATTTTTCTTTAAGTCCCAGTTTGTCCGCGATGGCTTCGACTATTTCATAGTCGCTCATGGTCTCGCCTCGGGGCTCGATAGCTTTTTCTTCCAGGTATACGCAGTTATATTGCACCGGCCAGTGGTCAGCGCCGATGTCCTCTTCCTCGAACTTGGTATTGGAGGGCAGGATGATATCGGCGAAGATGGAATCATTTTCCAGCCAGGGATGCTGGACTAAAATAAATTCAATCTTGTCATTGCGCATCGCCCGGTGGAAGGCATTGCCGTCATTCCAGCAGGTAGTGAAGCAGGGCGTATCGGTCCAGAGCATATGGATTTCTTTCTTGCCCTTCAGGGGGTAGGTATAGTGTTTGAACTGGTCTTCGACCGGGTCCATCTGGTCCGAACTGCCGTAGATATCGTACTTGCCGCTCTCGATAACGTCATGCAGCATCGTCTTGGGAATCATTGATTCCTGTTTCCACATAAAGGGGATATAACCCCGGTAAGCGGCGTTGACCATGGGGCGTATTATTGAGGTCGGGGTCAGCATACCCATTGCCTGTCCCTTACCGGCTCTCATTCTGGTATAGGCTCCGAGCATGGTGCCTTCAACGAAGGTGAGCTGGTTGCAGCCCGGCTTGCCGAGTCCCTGCATACCCAACAGACAGATTTCCATGCGGGCGGGTTCACTGGAATAGGGGCCTCTTATATACGGGCCGCCATAGCCGTGAGCAACGGTCGTGCGCTTCCCAGCCCACTCTTTGGCCAGGGCTTTAATAATGCGGGAAGGTACGCCGCATTTGGCTGATGCCCATTTAGGCGTTTTGGGCACGCCGTCTTCTTTGCCCAGGACATAGTCGGAGAACTTATCAAAGCCGACCACATGGGTTTTTACATAGGGTTTATCATAAGCGCCGTTGATAATCCACTGGTAAGCAACGGCTAATTGCAGCGCAACGTCCGTATTGGGCAGGATAGGAATCCATTTATCCGCATGGACGGCGGCGCCGTAGTTCAGGTCGGGGCAGATATAAATCTGCTTGATGCCCAGTTCGGTATACCAGTAGCACATCAGGCTGGGCAGACACCCGCCGCCGAAACCCCAGGGGGTAGTCTCCGGGTCACAGCCCTGGGCGATAATCATCTCGGTGTTCTGGGCAACGTCATTGTAAAGATTGGAGCTGAATTCCATATTGAGGCCTACCGGTTCATTGCCCCAGACATGCTTGGCGCCCCAGTACCAGCCTTCCCAGCTATCAGGGTTACGGATTTGCTGGGTGTAGCCGCCGAGGAGCTTCATCAGGTAGGTGGAACAGCCGTGAGCGGCATTGACTACCTTGCTCTCGCCGTGCCCTTCCGCCTGGAGACAGACCCCTTCCGGGCCGTATTTTTTAACGACTCTCTTGATTTCACCGGCCACAGTATCCAGGGCTTCGTCCCAGGAAATTCTTACATACTTGCTTGTACCGCGGTTCTGGGGGTTTCTTTCCCCTTTGGGGTCCCAGTCCACCCTTTTGAGGGGATAAAGGATGCGGTTGGGTGATTGAATCCTTTTCTTATAGGCGATACCAAAGGGAGGAACCGGGGACTTAAGAGGCGGCACAAAAGTCTTGCCGCGCGCTTTATATTGCCACGGGTTGAATTCCTCCGGCTTGTACTTCCAGTCGTAGTGGAGCGGCCTGATGCGGAGGATTTTATCGTCCTTCACATCTACGCAGGCTACATTGGAGTTGTCCCCGAAGGAGCTTAAACAGGTGCCTTTGATGACCGTTTTTTCGCCCGATTTCGGTTTACCTTTTTGCGCCATATCCCCTCCTTAAATGCTGCTAAATTTCATGTCCTTTTCAGACCGACGCACCTATTTTACATCTTTTGGGTTTATTTTTTCAGTACGATTTCACCCAGGTAGGTGTCTTTCAGCGTTTTAGCCTTGACGCTTTTGGCTTTATACCCGGACGCTTCTATCATAACAGTGTAATCAGCATTGTCCGCCAACCCTTCAAACTCAAAGTCCCCAAAGCCGTTGGTCTTGGCTAAGCGAGTCTGACCATCGCCGCTTAAGCTTACCTTAACATTCCCGGCGACTTCATCAATATCTCCGTATATTACCGTCCCGGCGATGAACTTCTTCGCCAGGCTGATGTACCTGACCTTCTCTTTTAACCCAAACTCAGGGTGTAAGGCTTCGGTAGTACCTGATGCCATGAGCTTCGCTATTTCGCTCTTCGGGTCGTCCAAATTTCCAAAGATTAAAGCGCCGGTGGGACAGGACTCCACGCACCGGGGTACTTTCTCACCTTTATCTAACAGATGCGCGCATAGAATACATTTCTGCGCGACCTGCTTTTCTTCGTTCCACTCGATAACGCGATAAGGACAGGCGTTGACTATCTGCTTCTGTCCTTTGGCCTTGACCGGGTCGATAATTACGATGCCATCCGGCCTTCTGTATACCGCTCCGCCTTGCGCCGCTTTAATGCATCCTGCATTCTCGCAGTGCATGCAGGTGACAGGAGTATAGCTAACCTTTACTTTAGGGTACTGTCCCCTCTCCTTTTCGATGAGCTTCATCCAGTTCATGCCGCTCATCGGCTGGGCGGCGGCGTAGTTTCCATTATCATTACCGGCGAACTCGTCACGGCAAGTCAGGAAACAATTATAGCAGCCGGTACACTTGGTGATGTCTATTATCATTCCGTATCTGGTCATTTTTACCTTAAGCCTCCCACTTGCAGATTTCCACCAGGCAGGAGTTGTTCGCCTCGCCCGGAGCGTTTTTAGATACCATACGGGACGGGGTCAGGAGGTTGATGCAGCCGCCCTTATCTATGCTGCCCGCTTTGCCCGGTTCCAGCGGGTCGTACTTGGCGCCCGCTTCATAAGAATGTACCGTGCCCGGCCTGGTGCGCTCGGTCACGTGGGCTGAGCATAAAACCGCGCCCCGGTCGTTATGGACTTTAACGATGTCACCGTCATGTATATCGCGCTTGGCCGCATCCGCAGGATGGATGCGCACTGGCCACCAGGCGTAGCCGTCTTTCACAACGCGGTGCTGCGGGATATCGTCCAGCCAGTGGCTCTTGTTATCGTTATGTGTATGATACGAAAACCGGGGGTGCGGGCTGATTAACTGTAATGGATATTTTTTCGTCAGTTTGGTGGTATTGTAGCCTTCCCAGCTGGGGATATAGCGCGGCATGGGCGGTCTTTCTTTATCGTTGGCGTCGAATTTCGTCAGTGTCTGGGAAATAAACTCAACTTTGCCGCTGGGCGTGCCGAGCAAATGCGCGCGGTCGGTGCCGATATTGGGGTTCTTGGGCTCGGAGTTCAAGTCGCAGGGTCGCCCTTCGTAGAACCAGCGGAAGGACACGAGCGGCTTGTCATCGGGCGGCATAGAGGGCACGACGAAATAGCCCTTCTTTTTGAAGTCTTCGTACTTGACGTATTTAGGCAGGTCGGAAAACTCGAAGACCTTTTTATTCCAGTCCTCGAAGGAGTTGCCTTCCGTAAATTTATCCTTAAAACCAAGCCTGTCGGCCAGCAGGGTATAAATTTCATAGTCCGGTTTGGATTCCCACAGCGGCTCGATACATTGCTGCTGATAGATTATCACGCGGTGGTTGTTGTTAAAGTCATTGCAGCCGTAGCCGCCGGCGCTGCCCCACTCCGAGAGGTCGGTATGCTCGAAGTTGGTAGAGGCGGGCAGGATAATATCGCCGAAGTTTGTCTCGCTCTGCCAGTGACAGTCCTGCATCACCACAAACTCCAGGTTGGGGTGCTGGTACATCTTTACCCAGCGGTTGGTCTCCGTCATCGTGCTGATAAATGAGCCGCCGTGGCGGTGTATCATCTTGATGGGCGCGCCATTAGGGCCGGGTTCGGGGCAGGTAAAGTTCTGGAACTGCTGGTCAACGGAGTTGCCGCAGAATCCTTCACCAATCCAGCTTACCGGCGGGTTCATGACAATCTCCGGCAGCAGGAGGCGGTAGGCCTTTTGGGTGACAGGGTTATCAAACGGGAAGTACGACTTCTTGGCGACAATGCCGAAGGCGTCCCAGCCGTTCTCGGAGTAGCCGGGCATCTTAAACCTGTAATCAATCGGGGCCGCTCCTGCTGTGCCGCCCCAGAAATTAACGCCGGGCTTGCCGAAGCCCTGCATCGCCATGAGCAGGACGCATAATCTGGCCCACTCGGTAGCATAAGCCTCGCGGCAGGCGCCCGTCGCGCCGAAGATGCTCCCGACAGCCAGCATGGTCTTTTTCGCCGCCCATTCTCTAGCTAAAGCTTGTATATCATGGGCGGGGATATCGCAAATCCTGGCTGCCCATTCGGGCGTTCGCGGCGTGCCGTCGGTCTCGCCCAGGATATGCTTTTTCCATTCCTCGAAACCATAGGTGCGGTTCTCGACGAAAAATTTATCGTAAGTCCCCTCTTTTATCCATACATAGCCAATGGCCTCAGCCAATGCGGCATCGGTGCCGGGGCGGGGCGCAATCCATTTATCGCCCATGGTGCCGGCGGTGCAGTTGCAGTATGGGTCGATGACCACGAACTTTATACCCAGCTCCTTCATCCAGATACGCCATATCAGGTTGTCCTGGCCGCTATACATATAGGAAGTGCTGTTGGGGTCTACCGCCCAGAAAATAACCTGCTCGGTATTCTTTAAGGCGTCCTGCAATAGCTCTGACTGCTCGCAGTGCCCCAGCCGCCACCAGAAACCCCAAGTATGTATCGCCCCCCAGTGCCAGCCTTCCCAGCTGTCCGGGTTATCGAATAGCGTGGTATAACCCAGGATGTTGAAAAAACGTCCCAGCGGGCCGAGCTTGTAATGCAGGAAACCCCAGTTATGGTGGGATGAGGTCATGGCGGTGATGGCCGCCGGGCCGTAGGTCTTCCTGATGCGCTTTATTTCACCGGCGACGGTATCGAGGGCTTCATCCCAGGAAATGCGGACATATTCGTCCTTGCCTCTTAGCTCGGGATGCCGCTCGCCGTTAGGGTCGAAATTCTTGCGCCGCAGCGGGTACTTGATACGATTTTCGGCGTAGACCCTCGTCCTTTCCGGGACTTCATAAGTCTGGAGAGTGGTCTTGCGGGGCGGGGTGAACTTCCTGCCGTGGGCGTTAATGACCCACGACGGCGCGTCCGCCTTATCATCGAAGATAATGGGACGCATGCGGGTAATTTTACCGTCTTTGACGGTTACTTTTACCGGCCCGCCGACCGTGCATTGTATAAATTCCTGTTCTGGCATTATCTTTCCTCCAGAATCAAATTTATTCGTCCTGTTTAAACATGCGTTCCAGCGTCAGCCCGGAGCCGGAATTATAAGGCTGTTTAAAGGCTTCGGGGTACTGTTTTTGCAGCTCGTCCAGGTTAACGCGTTCCACATCCAGTAAGAAACCGCCGGAGACCATGCCGGTGGCATTCTTCGATACGGTTTTGCGCGGGGTGATGGTGTTGATAGCCCCACCCCTGTCCAGCTCGCCCGGCACTATGGCGTCATACCTGGCGCCGTGGTCGACGTAGATTACGCCAGGCATAATTCTTTCATTAACGTACGCGCCGAGGAGTACGCCGCCTCTATCGTTAAACACTTTCACGACATCGCCGGTCCTGATGCCTTTTTTAGCGGCATCAGCGGGATTAATCCACATCGTCTGGTAAGCGTATCCGTCCGGCCCGATGATTTTACAGGTGGGGATTTCTCTTAACCACTGCATATCGTCATGCTGGGAGTGCACCCGCCAGCGCGGGTGGTTGGACAGGCAGAGGAAGGGATATTTTTTCGCCCGGTCGCCGGAGAGCCTCTCATCGTGGGTTTCGCCCCTTTCAATCCAGTGCGGGAGGGGCGGCCTTTCTTTATCATCCGGGAAATGGTCGGCCAGTCGCTGCGAATAGTATTCCAGCTTGCCGGTCGGCGTGGAAATCGGGTTTTTGACCGGGTCATCGGCAAATTTCCTCAGGCCGATGTCATACTTCTGCCAGTCCGGGTCGTTAGGAATAACGTAATGGCCTTTCTCCTTGAACTCTTCCCAGCTGACCAGGTGCTTGATGCCGCAATTATCGAAGCCCACCCTTATCCACTCGTCCACCGTCTTGCCGCCGGTGTATTTTTCCAGCAGGCCCAGTTTCTCCGCGATAGCGCAGACTGCTTCATAATCACTGCGGGATTCTCCCCGCGGCTCGATACATTTCTGGTCGAGGTAGAGCGTGCCGAACTCGGCGGTAAAATTATCGATGCCGATATCCTCATTTTCGAACTTGGTGGTCACCGGCAATATAATATCCGCGAACTGGCAGTCGTTTTCTACCCAGGGATGCTGCGCCAGCATGAACTCAATCTTCGGGTTCCGGTAGCCCCTGGAGGTATAGTTGGCGTCATTCCAGCAGGTCATCAGGGCCGGGGTATCCGTCCAGATCATGTGAATTTCAGAGCAGCCGTCCGCGGGATACTTATATTGTGTGAACTGTTCTTCCGTCAGCGTCCGGCAAAGCGTCGAGCCGTACCAGGAAATGGGCGGGTTATTGAGCGCTTCGGAAATCATTACCTTGGAAATAATCTGCGCGGGCAAATCACTGCCCACTACCGCGAAGCCGCGGTTGGCCGGCACCAGGTTGGGATAGGCCGCATGTCTGGGTACCGGTATCGTCTTCCCGAAGGTCCACTCCGGCGGGTTCATGTTGCCGAAGAGTCCCCATTCGATGGTGGTAAACATGTGGCGGCCCGGTTTGCCGAGGCCCTGCATACCCAGCAGGCACACTTCCAGCCGCATGTTCTCCGTACAGTAAGGCGCGCGGGACATATTGCCGCCGTTGGCGTGTACGGTAGTGGTAGGCGCTTTAGCCCAGGCTTTAGCCAGCGCTTTAATTATCCGCGACGGCACGCCAGTCTTGGTCGAGGCCCATTTAGGCGTCTTGGGAACGCCGTCTTCTTTTCCCAGGACATAGGCCTCAAATTTATCAAATCCAACGACATGGGTTTTGACGTATTCTTTATCAAAAGTGTCTTCGGTAAGCCACTGGTAGGCAATAGCGAGATACATGGCCGCGTCTGTATTCGGCAGAATGGGAATCCATTTATCGGCGTGGACGGCGGCGCCATAGTTTAAGTCCGGGCAGACATAAACCTGCTTGATGCCCAGGTCGGTAAACCAGTAGCATAAACGGCTGACTGTTTGTCCGCCCCAACCCCAGGTGGTGGTCTCCGGGTCACAGCCGATGTACAGTAACAAATTTGTATGTTCGGCGATGTCCGGGACGATATTGGACTGATAGGCCGCCTTGCCGACCGGCTCACATCCCCAGACATGCTTGGCGCCCCAGTACCAGCCTTCCCAGCTATCCGGGTTCCGGGTCTGCCAGGTATAACCGCCCATCATTGAAAGCAGTCTCCGGCTGCAGCCGTGGGCGGCGTGGACAACTTTAGTTTCGCCGTGGCCGTCAGCCTGCAAAAGGACAGCCGTCGGGCCGTATTTCTTCTGGACTCTCTTGATTTCACTGGCAATAATATCGGTAGCTTCATCCCAGGAAATACGTTCATATTTACTTTTACCCCTGTTTTGCGGGTTGCGTTCGCCCTTGGGGTCCCAGTCAACGCGTTTCAGTGGATAAAGCGTCCGGTTGGGAGAATTAACGCGGTTCTTATAAGCGAGCGTAAATGGGGGTATCAGGGTTTTCATGCTGGCTTCGAAGACCTGGCCGCGGGCTTTTATCTGCCAGGGTTTCCGTTCGTATTTCCAGTCGAAGTGAAAAGGCCTGATTCTGATTATTTTCCCGTTCTTAACATCAACCTGGACGCAATTGGAATCTTCGGTGACGCCGCCCCCGGAGAGGCCTTTCACCACAGTTTTCTCATTTTCCGGCATAATACACACCTCTATTATGGATGAGACCAGAATGAAATAATTATCTGAACGTTTTATCTAATATGCAAACTTTTTAAAATAATATCACTTATACGCTGGTATTACAAGTGAAAACATGATTATAAATGCAATCCTATACTAATTTTAAATTATTTATACTAAATGCCCAATACTTCAGCTTAAATATCAGGTATGCGTAGTTGCCGGGCGCATATCTTAAGCAATATACTCTATTATAATTATGCCGTACCTGAAGCGCAAACATTCGCACCATCTATTTCATCGTGATGTCAGTAAGAATTTTGTAAACCTCTGTATTATTAGCGGTTCGGGTGGTAAAATGGGCGGTGATGGAGGTTGTCTATGGCAATAAATAAAATCTGTGAAACTTTCGATAAAGCCGTCGCGGATATCCCCGATGGCGCGATAATTTTAATCGGGAACTTTGCCGGCCCCGGCGGCACCCCTTACTATTTAATACACGCGCTGGCCCGGCAGGGCGCTAAAAACCTGACCATCATCGCCAATACGGCCGGCGGTATCGGGCTTACTGTAGACTATGAAGACCACAGGATACTCTTTGAAAACGGCCAGGTGAAAAAGGTCATCGCCAGCTTCCCCTTTTCCACCTCAGCCTCGAAACCCAGTCCCGCTGAGAAGCAAATCCTGGCCGGCAAGGTAGAACTGGAGCTTGTCCCGCAGGGCACCCTGGCTGAAAGAATAAGATGCGGCGGTGCCGGTATACCGGCTTTCTACACGCCTACCGGCTACGGCACCACCATTGCCGGGCAAAAAGACGTCAAATGGTTTGACGGCCGGCCATGCCTGCTGGAAAAGGCAATTAAGGCCGATTTCGCCCTGGTAAGAGCCTATAAAGCCGATAAAAAAGGCAATCTGGTCTACCGCGGCACCATGAGACAGTTCAACCCCATCATGGCCATGAACGCACGGGTCACTATCGCGGAAGTGGATGAAATAGTTGAGGCCGGCGGCCTCGACCCGGAAGCAGTAGTCACTCCGGGCATCTTCGTCAATCGCATCGTCAAGGTCGAGGAAAACCTGGGCTTCCCGAGGCATCCGGAGCGCAGCTTCTGGGTCAAGAAAGCTTAAAAACCCAGGGGTTTTCAAAGGAGATCGGCATATGAAAGAACGTCTGAGCCGTGAAACCATCGCTATGAGGGCGGCTAAAGAGCTTTTTGACGGCGCCGTAGTTAACCTGGGCATTGGCATCCCCACGCTGGTATCCAGCTTTATCCCCGAAGGGATGGAGGTCACGTTTCACAGTGAAAACGGTGTCCTGGCCTTCGGCCCGGTGGTCACCGCGGAAGAAGCCGCCGTTAAAGCGGATATCGACCTGGTGAACGCCGGCGGGCAATACGTAAAGCCTCTGCCGGGCATGAGTTTTTTTCACCACGCTGATTCCTTCCTGATGATTCGGGGCGGTCACATCGATATCGCCATGCTGGGCGTCATCGAAGTGTCGGAGAAGGGCGACCTGGCTAACTGGATGTTCCCCGCGAGGGGCGTCGGCAATATCGGCGGCGGGATGGACCTGGCTTTCAACGCCAAGAGAGTTATCTGTCTCACCGAGCATACCACCAAAGACGGCAAGCCCAAGATAGTCAAACAGACCTCGATACCCTTAACCGCGCCCGCCTGTGTCGACCTGATTGTCACCGACCTCGCCGTCATCGAGGTAACCACAGCCGGATTGGTGTTGAAAGAGATTGCCCCGGGCTGGACTCCGGCAGAAGTTCAGCATTTAACGGAGCCTAAATTAATAGTGTCCGAAACTCTTAGAGAGATTGAACTTTAAATAGAGAGGTATATCGATGAAAACGTTGAATATCGTTGCTGTTATTTCCGCGGCCCGCCGGGACGATCCGCAATTAGGTAATCCCCTTATTGAACAGATAAGACAGGTCGACCCGTCCATTAGAGTCACGGATGCTTCTGCCCTGGTGGCCGGCGAACGGCAGGGCGACGCGGAATCTATTAAGAAACTTGACGCGCTCCTGGCCGAAGCTGAAGTAATTGCCGGATTTGCCCCGCCCCAAAACATTTTAAAGAGGGCGCCCAAGCTCAAATGGGTGCAGTTAATGTCCGCCGGAGCCGATGGTCTTGCCAGGACGGAAATCTGGCAAAGCGATATAACCATCACCGGGGTCAGCGGCATCCATGCCACGCCCATTAGTGAGTACGTCCTCGGGATGATGCTCCTGTTCGTTAAAAAGTCCGCCCATTATCTCCGGATGAAGGAAAAACACCAGGTGCAAAGGATTACGCCGCAGCTTCTGCGCGGCCAGACCGTGGGCATCATAGCGCTGGGCCATATCGGGCGGGAAGTGGCGCGCCTGGCGAAAGCCTTTGGCATGAGGGTATTGGCCGTAGATGAGCTTAGAGGAACAAAACCTGCCAGGAATGTAGACAAGATGTTACCCGCGAATCAGCTGCGGCAAATGCTCGCGGATAGTGATTTCGTCGTATCCTGTGTGCCTCTTACTCCCACGACCAGCAAGCTGATTGGCGAAAAAGAGCTTCGGTCTATGAAGCCCACCGCTTACCTGATTAACATCAGCCGGGGCGGCATCGTCGATGAAGATGCGCTGATTCAAGCCCTGGATGAAAAATGGATAGCCGGCGCCGCTCTGGATGTCACCGTCATCGAACCGCTTCCCCCCACCAGCCGCCTCTGGGATTTTGATAACGTCATCCTTACCCCTCACATCTCCGGCGCTCAGGAAGACTATTTAGTACTTGCCACCGAGCTATTCTGCGAGAATATTAAACGCTACCTCAAAGGCAAAAAGCTGATGAATGTAATCATCCGGAAGAGGGGATATTAAAAAAGTTTAGAAACACCCCGTCATTGCGAGGAGCCTTCCGGCGAAGCAATCCCGTGGCAGCAACTAAAACGTTTATGGAGATTGCTTCGCCTCCCGCCTGCGTCGGGATGGTCTCGCAATGACAGATAAATGCGGGAAATACCTAAGGTATTTGAAGAACCGTACCATCGGCGGCAAAGCCGTAAGTACAAACCAGTTTGACCGGGCTGTCATTCGTACCCGGTAAATAGTCCTTTAAGACCAGCGGCGGGGTATCGCTGGTACGCACCCGGCTCATATCGGTGGTAGGACCGACCGATTCCAGCCTGCCGGCAGTACTATCGTAAAGCATTTCTGTTACCGCCGTCTGGATATTATAAAATTCTATCTCCCGGGACACAGCCCTGCTTTCATTCATCATCTGGCCGGCATGGGGAATAGCTATAGCCGAAAGCAGTCCCAGTACGGTTGCAATGACAAATAATTCAAGAAACACAAGGGATGTTTGTTTTTCCTGCATATTTTTAAGGCTTTTTCCCTGGCACAGATTTCACTATAGTACTAATAGACCAAGTACCTGCGGCATAAACATCCATACCAGTCCGTATTTTGGCTGGGGATATCCCCTGTGCTTTTGAATGGGAGTGAACCCTTAAACAAAATAAAGGATTTTGTGCTTTCCAATATCCGGCCGGATATATTACATTGAAGTGAGAAAATGAGCAAAAAAGTATTATTCATCAATGATGTCAGGTCGCTCCTGTTGATTTCTGAGCTCCTGTCCAGAATGGGCTATGAAGTCGACTTGGCCCACAGCGTTGAAGCAGGCCTGTCACAACTTGAGAACCAGGCCTACGATATCGTTGTTGTTCTGGAGAGTCCCGGCATCGAGAGCTGGGCAATCTGTGAAAGAATACGCGCCCTGACGAGTACCCCTATTATCGTCATCAGTCTGAACGCCTCCAGCGAGAGCTGCGTGAGGGCTATCAACGCCGGCGCCGATTACTTTTTAAGAAAATCTTTCGGTCCTCTGGAGTTCCTGGCCAGAGTGAACTCCCTGCTGCAACGTAATGCGCTCCGCCGCTCCGTCTCCGCCATCTCGAGATAAGTATTTTCATCGAGGTCTGCCGGATGAACGATACAATGTATAAAAAAATTGTTGTCCCCCTGGATGGGTCTCCGCTGGCTGAGGTAGCTCTGCCTTACGCCGAGGAACTGGCAGGAAAGATAGGCTCCGAGATAGTATTGCTATCGGTGTTACCCTCGGAAGAGACCGAGGAATATCAGAATCACTATAGCTATATTGAAAAAATTGTCGAAATGACCATGCGTCAGGTCAAGAAATATTCTGAAGGCCATGGGGACTGTACGGTATGTACTGCTACCCGCGTTGGCAATCCTGCCGAGGGGATTCTGGACTATGTTGATCGAGGACACCTGTGCCTGGTCGTCATGGCTACCCACGGCCGCTCCGGTCTCAGCCGCTGGGCCATAGGCAGCGTCGCGGATAAAGTCGTCAGGTCAACCACCCGGCAGCCGCTGCTGCTTATCAGGGCCAAAGGCGCCCATCCGGATATACGCGCCAAGCGTATCTTTAAAAAGGCGCTGCTGCCGCTGGACGGTTCACCGGAAAGCGAAGCTGTATTACCCGTGATAACCACTATTGCCTCCAGTCTCCAAATGGAAGTAACACTACTGAGAGTACTTCCCAAGGCCAACGGTTCGCTGGCCAGTGTGGAAAACTATCTCCAGCAATGGTGCCGGCAGCTGGAAGAGCAGGGTATCCCTTCAAGATACGAGGTAAGAATAGGCGCCCCCGCCGACCACATCATTGATTTAGCCGACGAGGCAGCCTGCGACGTCGTAGCTATGTCAACTCACGGTCGAGCCATCGGTAACCTCTGGCCGCTGGGAAGCACCGCCCAGAAAGTGCTCCTGGGGGGTAATACTCCCCTTCTGCTCGTCAGGGCTTAAAGCATTATACCCTTCTCCTTCTCAATGCCAGGGTATTACTATACTTTCAACTTGCGTATTTTGACTAACTCTGCTATTTTGGAAATGGACAGTCTGCGCAGAAAGCCAACAGCTTTGCGGCGTTTTATTCCGCAGAAACCAGATGGCGCTTCCCAAAATGGATGATACTTTAATTATTAAAAGGCTGGTGGTCGGTCACCTGTCAGCCAACTGCTATGTCGTCGGCTTAAAGTCCGCCGGCCGGGGGATGGTTATCGACCCGGGCGGTAACGAACAAGATATCATTAAAGCTATTGACGATTCCGGGCTGGAAATCATAATTATCGTTCTTACTCACGGCCATTCCGACCATATTGCCGCCCTGCGCGATGTCCAGGACCATACCGGCGCGCCGGTAGCGATTCACATTGAAGACGCCGATTTTCTTGAAGGCCGAGGCTCTTTCAGCTCCCAGTTCGGTATCTCTTATAAGACTCCCCACCCGCCGGACAAGCTCCTCCGTGAAGAAGATGAAATAGACATCGGCGGGCTGTCTTTTACCGTCGTGCATACGCCGGGGCATACGCCCGGCAGTATCTGCCTGCTCGGTGAAAATATGATATTTACCGGAGATACTATCTTCCGCCGCGGCATCGGCACCACGCTCATGCCCGGGAGCAGCCGCCGCCAGCTTTTAGAGAGTATCCACCGGAGAGTAATGGTGCTGCCGGATGAGACTATCATGTACCCCGGTCACGGCCGGGAGACCACCGTCGGCGCCGAGCGCCGGGACAACCCGTACGCCCGTTATTAGTTGCCACGCCAAATAAAAAGAAGAGGGGCTTTTAGGCCCCTCTTCCGTTTTTTTATAGACAGTAAACCTTATTTCGCCTTTTTCCGCTTGCGCCACACCGTGAAGTATAGAATCACGAGAACGATTATCCAGATCGGGCTGAAAATACCCAGCCAGATGATGAGATTAACAAAGAAGTGCATTAACCCGGTAAATCCGTTCCAGGCGCTGTGAGCAGTATTGCCGGCTTCCCAGCCGGATAGAACGGTAATGTAATTATCCCTCTTTAAAGAAACTGTGCCGCCGTGGTCATCGGTAATCTTGAGGGAGACGGTATAGGTGCCGGTCTTTTGATAAGCATGTATGGGGTTGTCGTCAGTGCTGGTCTGGCCGTCGCCAAAGTCCCACGTATAGCTGTAAGGTGAAAATCCGCCGGAGACGGTAGGAGCAAATAGGATTTTTTCATTCGCCTTTACGCTCCGGGAATTAGCATTGAATTCCACGGTAAGCTTGGACTGTTCCAGGGTAACCTGGATTAACGCCAGGGATGAGCTTTGCTCCAGGTACTGCATGCGGCCCTTAATCTGTTCGATTTCCCCTCTCGTCGTGACGAGTTCCTTCTGGACTCCGAGAATTTCGGTCACGTTGCCCGCCTGCTCCATGAGCTTGAGCAGCTGTGTTTCGGAGGCCTGGAGATTACGCAGGTTCGAGGCCAGGTCGGTATATTCTTCCGTCACGTCCTGGCCGGAGGTGGTTTCTGATTTGATGTCTACAGCCATCGCGCGTAATGCCGCGAGCGTGTCATTAAAGCGTTCGGAGAGGACCCTGATGCTGATATCTCCGACTAATCTGTTCTGGTTCTCCTGGATATTGGAGTTAACGACAAAACCGCCGTAAGTACCGGCGAGATTGGTAATCTGTTTTAATGCCTCGTTAACATCCGTCACCACCAGTTGCATCGAACCATTGCTGATTATCATGCGTTCGATGGAAGAATACTGGGTACCAGAGTTTGTATCATAACTATATTGTGTCGATGAGGTAGCTGCACCAGGTATGGCGATTACCGGCGCCGGGGCCAGCGTATAGGTTGCGGCCCCTTTGCCTAGAGATGTCGTCGGCGCAGGTGTCGTCATCGGAGCGCGTGTTACCTCAGATGTGCTGGCACAGCCAAACGCCCCCACTAACAGGATAACCATTAAAAGCCCTAAGATTAACCTTTTCATTTCAACCTCCTGTTAACTTGATGGTTTCAATATATTATACGTCGGAAGTTTGAAAACGTTACATTAAAACAGAGAAATATTTAAAAATAAAAGATGTTACAATCGATTTTATTTTCAAGAAAGGATACTATTATATCTTTTTCTTGAGCATCTCGTGGACATGGGCGCGGCTATCCAGGTACTCTTTAACGATTCTTCGCCCTTCCCCGGTCAGCCGCGCATAGCCTCCGTGCGCCCCGCCGGTGGCCTTTTCCACCAGGGGAGTACCGGACAACCGGTTCATCGCTTCCACCCAGAGCCAGGCGTTTCGGTAGGCCAGCTTCATGGATTTAGCCGCCGCCGATATCGAGCCGAGCTGGTCGATACGCTCCAGCAAGGTCGCCCGGCANNGCCGGCCCCACCCCATAAAGAGCTTACCGTCCTTTTCCAACCAGACCTTGGTCTTGACGACGATGCCTGTTTCCGGTTCATGTCCGGAGCGGGACATGTGTTTGACGCCGAATTCAGGTATTTTTGTTTCAGCCATCTGCCGCCTCCCCTGAAAAATCAGTTATCGTATATTATCAACAATATAACGGCTAAGTCAAGCGTCACCTGCAACTCCCAAGCGCGTTATCGGCAAGCGCTATTCTTGTGATTTTTTTGTTACTTATTTTTACGGCTTTGTGATTTGTTTGTAACCGTATCTATTTATTATTTAGGTGTAAACCTGTTGCGTATTATTTGTATATTACGTAATATATGTATATCTAATCCGTTATACTTAACGAAGGCAGTGAATCTGCAACTGGAAAATACCTGGAAAGGGGGTAAAAAGCTAATGGTAACAAAACAGGTAGAGAGGGTAAACGACAATTCAGGAAGGGGCGAAAACCGGCACACAACATCTGAAAATATGGATTCCATCGCCCGCGGGGTTCAAGTCTGGCTCGATGAAAGGACAAGCTTTTCCAGGAGAGTAGCCGACGAGACGGTCAACACTGCCCGGGCTCTCGGAGTGGCTGACTCGATAATCGAAAAGTGGACGGTCCAGCACTTAACCCGCCTGGCCCGGGAAACGGAAAGGCTCCGGGAAATCAGGACGCTCCTTGATAGACCCTCCCGGAACAAGCCGGATTTAGCGGCCCGGCAGAAAGTCTGAAAACCCGGTGCGGCTATCATTCAATTTTCATACTACGCAATAAAAAAATAGCGGAAAAAGCTCACCAGAATTATTCATCAGGGTTGTCGACGTAGAAAGCCACGCCGACCGTCCCGGTGCCGCAGGCATATCCCATGACCGGGCTGAACTCAGAGAGCCATATCTCGATGCAGTTGAACTCCGCGGATATCCGTTCCTTCAACTTCTCCGCCTCGTCCGGGGCATAGGCATGTGTCACGGCCACATGTACCAGGCGGTTACCCACCCTGTCCCTCATCATCCGTAGAATTCGCTCGATACCTTGCTTCCGGCTGCGGACCATGCTGTTAAACTTTACCGCCCCGGAAACAGTTAGTATAGGCCTGATATTAAGCGCCGAGCCTACCATCGAGGCTATCTTGGGTATGCGCCCGGAGCGGTAGGCATGGCGTATCGTATCCAGCAGCACAATGACCCCGACACTGGCTTTAACTTTTTCCGCCGACTGGATAACTTCGGGCAGGTCTTTACCTTCGGCAGCGGCGCGGGCAGCGGCCAGGGCTATCATCCCTTCGGAGGGAGTGGCCGAGCCGGAGTCCATAACCTCGATGGTTATCCCCGGCAGCTCGTCACGGGCCAGCTCCCTGGCATCGATAGCGGCATTATAGAGCGTGCTGAGTTTGTTCGAGACCGTGATGCACAATACATTCGGGGCGGTCCGGCTGACCTTCTTAAAAGCCTGGAGACAGTCTGCCGGTGAAGCCGACGAGGTATTGAATGAATCGGGGTCTTCCAGAAACAATTTATAGGCCTCGGAGGGAGTGATATCGACCCAGTCCCGATAGATTTTTCCGCCGGTAAAAAAGTTAATCGGAATAATCTCGATTTCGTATTTTTCGGCCAGCTCCCGATTGAGACAAGCTACGCTGTCGGTAATGACGGCTACCTTTTTCGTTGGCCTGCCTCCTTGATGTTATTTCCCGGATAATCGCTATTCCTGTCGTCCGGGACACCCCGCCTCGGTGAAAACATCCATCCGTTATCTCTAACGTAACGTTCGAGTCAGTTCCGGTGTCATTACCGCACCTCTCAGGTACTTAACAGGCGCGGCTCAAAGATTAGCCTGACAGCTTCGAGGAAATCCTGCCATTGTGTTTTCTCCGCAGCCAGCTTGGCCTTTCCTTTAGCGGTAATATAATAATAACGCCTCTGCCGTCCGTTGGGCAGCATGCGCCATTTACCTGTAATCAAGCCCGATTTTTCCAGCCGGTGGAGGGCAGGATAGAGCGTGCCCTCTTTAAATTTAAAGTAACCCTGGCTTCTCTCTTCAAGCTCTTTGACAATTATATAGCCGTACATCGGCTGCTGTTCCAGAAGAGAAAGCAGCAGGGAGTTTGAACTGCTCTTCAATAAATCACGTCTCGGTTCCACGCCGGTCACCTCGTCTAAAACACTACTCAGAGCTTCTATGTACGACAATACTAGCAAAGATTAAAAGTGTTTGCAAGAGGTATGCGAAATAACTTGTGACAGTCTCGATAAAAATGCTAAAGTATGGATGAATTATCACGCTTTAAACCAGGCTTTTCACGGGGGAGTGCCGGAACTGGCAGACGGGCTGGACTTAGGATCCAGTGCAGCAATGCGTGGGGGTTCGAGTCCCCCCTTCCCCACTTGGGGTGTCAATAGGCAGAACTGGCAACTTCTCTTCAATTATTCCTCTAGGTAGCATTGGTATAGTATACGTTAGCAACGCTTCATTTCCGGTTACTTTCGCTTCTTTGACGAAGCTTCTGACAAACGATTTCCTCTCGACAAGGGAGCTCTCATTGAGCAAATCATGCAGGTCTGCTACGTATCGAGCCACGGTTTCCGAATCCGCCAGTTCCACACGCTTGTCGGAGAGCTGCTGTTCCATTTCCCATCTTGCCGCCTGCAATCGCTCCCTCCGCTGCCTCAGTTGCTGAATGCGCGGTGCCAGGTC
>PLLL01000051.1 GCA_003141235.1 Dehalococcoidia bacterium | reverse complement strand
CGGCCATCAGCACTACCAGCACCAGGTAGTTGTTAAAGACGGCCATAAAGACGGTGGCTATACCTCCTATCACCAGCCCGGCGGAAATCAATGGTATGCGCCCGTATTTATCGGACAGGCGTCCCATGATGGGTTTGGTGAAAGTAGCCGCCAGTATCTGAAAGGTAAATAGTAAACCTATCTTAAAGGCCGAATAGCCGAGTTTTTCATTTAAATAGATGGGCAGGAACGTTTCCAGTGCCCCGAACGCGAAGTACTGCACCGCTTCGATTCCGCTCGTAGCAAGAATCCCCATATGACGGAAAACGAAGGTGATTTGCTGCCCATAATTGCTGCGCTGCTTCTTAAAAGACTGCCAGGCTGAGCCGGACGTCGTGGTGGCCAGCGGCAACCTGATAATCGCGACGAGAGCCAGGACTCCGGCTAGGCCGTCAGCCAGATACACCCAGCGGAAATTATCGCCAAAGATAAGCAGACCTCCCACCAGCGGAGCCAGGAAGCGGCCTATCATGGTAGCGGATGAATACCAGGCCATGCGCTCGCCCCGCTTTTCCTGAAATGTATCCGCTATGGCAGCCCCAGCTACCGGGCCCAGTATCGCCGTAGCCAGCCCGTGATAGACGCGCACCAGGACCAGTTGCCAGGGTAAAGTAATCAAGAGATAAAGAAAAGGCGCCGTGGCAAAGACGATAGCGGCCATCAGTAAAACACGACGGCGCCCGATAAGGTCGGAAAGAATACCCGCGGGCAGGCTGACGACGATGCCCACGACCGTCGAAGCCGCCGCGATAAAGCCCACGGTAGACACGGGCACTCCCATGGAGCGGATGAACAGTGGCAAAGCCGGGTTCTTGGCCATTGTCGAACTGAAGATGGCCAGGCCGCCCATGATGCAGAGCATCAGGAAAGGTGAAGGCTTATGCCGCGTGGAGCTTCCCCGGTTTGAAGTAGTCATAAGATATTTGGAGTTAATTTTAATTCAAAGCGAAGATACAATGCAAATTATTAAGGCAGGTCTATTGACTTGCCACGGTACAACACATATACTTTGGCAAAAAGGAGGCTAATTATGGAATGGATTACCCGTTCACACGTTCACGTTGACAGGGTCGCCTGCCCGTGGCTTATCAGCCGCTTTGTTGATAACACTGCCGAGTTTCTTTTTGTTCCCGCCAATCAGGTTAAAAAGGTCGCCGCCGATACCGGGGCTATTCCGTTTGATGCGCCGGATGTCGAACTGGGACATCATGACGGCCGCTGTTCTTTTGAATCGATAATGCTCAAGTACGAACTCAAGAACCCGGCCCTGGTGCGGATGGCGAAAATAGTGCATTCCGCCGATGTCGCGCCCGATATTGATAAAGACCCGATAGCGCGGGGACTCGAGGCTATAGCCGTAGGTTACAGCCTGCGCTTCCCCGATGATGAGGAGAACCTGGCAAATCAGTTCGAGGTATACGACGCTTTATATGCCTGGTGCTCTCTTCAGGTGGCTAAAGGCTAGTTATACTACCATTTTCCCAGCTCTTTCAATACCTTAACCACCCTCCACGTTTCAGCGCTTACCGCTGTGCCGCCCATCACGACGGCGATGGACACAGCCTCCATGACTTCGGCTTTGGTGGCTCCGGCTTCGATGGCGTCCCTGGTCTGGCCGATAATACAGCGGGTGCATCCGGCCTGGAACCCCACCGCCAGGGCTATCAGCCGTTTTATTTTGCGGCTGAGCGCTCCGTCCTTATAGGCCTCTTTTCTAAAGGCGGTATAGAGTGACATGACGTCGGGCAGACCTTTATCAAATTCGTCTCTGTCCTTTCCCGTTTCCGTGTAATAGGCTAACTGATTTTCCATGATGGCCTCCTCTAGGTGATAGTAGGGATAACTGCGTAGAGTGATTATACAATACGGGTAAAGTATATAACCAGAGGAATCGCCGCGAAAAGCCGGTATAAAATTGGGAAGGTAGGTTGAAAATGGTCGGGGCGGGCAGGTTTGAACTGCCGACCTCTTGGTCCCGAACCAAGCGCGCTGCCGGACTGCGCTACGCCCCGCCAGCAGTAATTATACACTGGCCTATCTCGAACGGCAAGTTCAACGGGTAAAAATCTCCCCCAACACCTCTATTCCCCAGACACTATCTTCACTTTTCCTTACCAAACATCACGGGATGTTTATGGTTTTTTTATAGGTGGTCGGCCTGTGTTTATGTTTAATATACACTTGGAGTGATAAAACTTTAATATCCACAAGTATTATAAGGAAAAAAAGTTATGAGTAATGTCTTGATACTATCGGATAAACCTCTGTTAAGCAGGAAAGAGGAAAAAGTCCTGGCGGCGGCCAACGCGCAGGTCGTGACATCATCGAAGTTTAACGAAAACCTGTTAAATAACGGCCACGGGAATTTCGATATCATCGTCATTGATGACACGCTGCGCGGCGTTGACCTGAACGAGACATGCCATACGCTCCGCGTTGCTACCAAGGCGCTTATTCTTCTTCTCGGCAGTATGCCTTCCTGGGAAATGTGGGAAAAGAGTAAGGAAATCGGCTTTGACCGCTATTATAAGAAGCCCGTTCCGCCTCAAGAGTTAGTGACCAAGATAAAACTCGCGGCGTGTGAACTGGAATACAAGTCCAGGATAGCGCCTTCTGAGCGTGCCGGTACGGTAAGCGTCGCCGAGGTAACCGGCCGGAAGACCGCCCCCATCGAAGAAAAACGGGCGGAACCTTCGTACGTTACCGAAAAACCTGTCCAGGCCGCCCGTCAAGCTGTAGCGGAGGCGGCACCAGCGCCGGCGTCGGGGACTGCTCCTGATAGCGCCGTTAATATATGGCAGGACCCTAAAGTAGCCAGTTTATTGAGCGGACTCTTAAGCGGGAAAATAAAACAACTCTGTCCGGAGATAGACCTCCGTCTCGGGGATGGCTTCTCCTACCGGGAGGCCGATACTATCACGGGAATGAAGGGCAGAGAAACGGCCCTGATTCTGGAATCTCTGGCTAAAGAAGGCCTGTTATTGAAGCAGGATTTTGAAAAGATACTGCAAAGCCCCGTTGGCTCTTCCCAGTTGGTCCCGGTAGAAAGGTGCCCGCAGTGTGACTCTTCACAGCTTACCAGGGGACAACTAATCGAGCACTTCAACTGCGGTCATATCGGGCTTGAAGAAGAATTCTTGAGAGGGCTTAACCAGGTCTGTCCCAAATGCAAGCGGGAGCTTAAGTTAATCGGCACCGACTACCGTAAGCCGGGGATGCGGTATATTTGCAACAGTTGTCACGGGATATTCCCGTCCCCCGTGATTAAATGCCGCTGCCTGAAAACGGGTGAGATATACCGCCTGGAAGAGCTACATGAAGTGCCGCTCTATTCTTACCGTTTGAACGAGAACCGCAAACAGCGACTGGAGTTTGAGCTTGAGCCGAAGAGACAGCTCATCGATTGTCTGGTTAATCTGGGCTATGAAATCCGGGAAGCCGTTCAAGTCCAGGGAAAGTCCGGGGCGATGCATACCATCGACCTTCTGGCCAGTAAAGATGATTTATTAATTAAACACACCGTGGCTATAGGGATACTGGCGGCGCCAAACAATGAAGCTAATGTGTCTATCGACTCACTTTTCGCTTTCGATAGTAAGGTATATGACGCCGGTATAGAAAATAAAATGGTTATCGCGGTTCCCGGGTTTACCTCGGAAGCGGCGAAATTCTCGGAAAGACAGGGCATCAGAGTGTACAGCCTGGAGGATTTGAGAGCTTCATTATACGGGAAGACCCAGGAATCGGAGATTATTGCCGTAACCAGAGAACATAAACCGGTCGCAGACCAGGCGGATATGGACACGCTTGGCCCCAGGGGCTGGCTGAAGTGGCTCCTTGAGAAAAGGGGTTACCATGTGTCCGAAAAACTCAAGATCACGGGAAGGTCAGGCGCCGATCATGTTCTGGACATGTTCGCGGAAAAAGATGATGGTATCATCAATCACAAGCTCGCGGCCTGCGTTATCATGGATGAAGAAATGCTCAATAATGATGTCAACGAAGTAATTCAATTTGACACGGCGGCCTACGATGCCCGCATACGGGATAAGATTATTATCAGCGTTCCCAGACTGAGTAAAGAAGCAAGGCAGTTTGCCGAGTACCAGCGTATCAAGGTCCTCGAAGCCAAAGAACTGGCGGATTTCTCTGGCCGGTATCAACTCGATGATGCGACCCGCCACTTCAGCACCTTACTGAGCAAATCGTAAACCGGTGAGATAAAAAGTGAAAAAAAGCATCATCCTGGCTGTCCTTGTACTTTGCCTGTTAGCATCTTACGTCTTTCTGATGCCTTCCAGACAGTCCTTAGTCTCTATAGGGATGGGCGCCGGCCTGGCTTTAGTGATGCTCGTGCATTACGTAGTCTCTGCCTCCACGAAAAAAACCAAGGTTAAAAGCGCCGCTTTCTGGTTACCGATACTGAGTTTATCCTGCCTCTTTGTTATCCTGCCGATAATCTTTGGCGCCGCTATTTATTTCTGGGGAGCGTTTTCAATTTCTACATGGGTATTGCTCATCAGCCTTACCATGACCATGTACTATAACTTCCTTAACGTGCCCCTGGCCATTTACCAGAAGATTCAGGAAATAAAGCAGTTTAATTCTCCCGGCTTCTTTCCCTCTTTGACCGTCCTTGTTCCATCGTATAATGAAGAGAAAGTATTAAAACGGACTCTGGAATCGATTATCGAGTCTTCGTACCCCGATAAAGAGATAATCGTCATCGATGACGGCTCCAAAGACATGACTTACCGGATAGCGCAGGAATTTATCAACCGGGGCGTGAAAGTGATTCACCGGCCTAATGGCGGTAAGGCTACCGCCTTGAATCACGGCCTGCTGTTCGCCCGCGGTGAGATTATCGTTATTGTCGACGCGGACAGTCAAATCTGTAAAAACACACTCGTGGAACTGGTAAAGCCTTTCCGGAACCCTGAAGTGGCGGCTGTCGCCGGCAATATCAAAGTGATCAACCGTCACACAATATTAACAAAATGTCAGGCTCTGGAGTATATCGCCAGTATCAATATATTCCGCCGGGCGCTGGATGTCTTCGGCAGCGTGACAGTAGTTCCCGGTGCCCTGGGCGCCTACCGCAGGGATACCCTGGTGGGCAGCGGTGTGTATGACCCGGATACGCTCGTCGAAGATTTTGACGTGACCTTAAAAGCTCTCAAATCCGGCAAGATTATCCAGGCAAGCACATCGTCTATATCTTACACGGAAGCCCCGCAAACGGTAAAAGACCTTTATAAACAGCGAATAAGGTGGTACCGCGGTAATTTCCAGGCACTATGGAAGCACCGTGACGCCATCTATAATTCCAGATACGGCTTTCTGCAAAGACTGTCTTTTCCCAATATCGCGATATCGATGCTATTTCTACCGGCGGCTGGTATGATTAATATCGTAGCCACTATCGTGATAATCATACGGGGACAGGGGATAGTGCTGGTGCCGACTTTCCTGTTCTTCTGTTTTCTCCAGTTCTTGCTCTGTATTCTGGCGTTACACCTGGATGACGAAGACAAAAAGCTGGCCTTATATACCCCGTTTTTGCTGATTGGCTATAAGCAGATGTGTGATTTTATTATCATCAAGAGCTTGTTCGATGTTATCTTCCGCCGAAACCTTAAGTGGACAAGTTCGCAAAGATTCGGGGCAAAGGTTTCTAAAAAGGCGCTGTCCTAGCATTGCACCTTGCCCGTGGGTGGTATATCACTTTTTTTATATAATTCGTAGAGCTGGTGGATAATCGTTGAAAATCAAGTTAGTTATTTTACTCGCAGTATTGTTTCTTGTATCGGTTTTCGGCTGCCAGACGGGCGCAAGCTCTGAGACGGCGGTTGTACCGTTACCGCCGGTGACTATTCCGCCGGACGCCAAGCTGGTTAGCATCTTTTTCGACGATGCTTTTTTGAACCAGTACGAAGTTGCCTTACCGGTCCTACGTCAGTACGAATACCGGGCGACTTTCGGCGTCATCACCGGCAGCATCGGTAAAGGCCGCGACCTGTGGGAATACATGGATAAAAAGCATTTAAAAGAGTTAGCCGGCTATGGTATGGATATCGCCAGTCACACCGTAAATCATGTCAGTTTAACGGCCAACCTGACGGATAAGCAACTGCGTCAGGAGGTTTTCGACTCTAAGAAAGCACTTGAGGACATGGGATTCAAGGTCAGCACTATGGTATATCCCTATTACGAATGGGATAACCGCGCCATCGACTCTGTCATGGAAGCCGGCTATACCTGTGCCCGGGGCGGGTGGGCCTACGAAAAATATAAACTTAATACCACCGACCCGAAAGCCGGGTATCATGTATTTTCCTGGCAGATAACCAATCAGGATATAGATACTTTCAAGCTTTACCTGAAAGACTCCGGCCCCAATACGCTCATAGGTCTGACTTATCACTTTATTGCGGATAATGGCCCGGCAGCCACTTCCACGCCCGTAGCTAGCTTCAAGGCGCAAATGGCTTACCTGAAAGAAGCCGGCTATACCATCGTCCCTTTACCTCAGCTCTTTAGTAAATAATCTACAAAAGAACACTCAAACAATACTCCCCGCGTTGACATACCGCCCCCACCACCTTAAAATTAACGTTATTAGTGTATTTATTTCTTGTTAGACTTTCCAACCTGGTGAGCAACTGCGGAATATAGCAGGTGAGTAAATGCGCAATTGCGATATTAGATAATTCAGTGAGAACTTAACTGACATGCAACGGAGAAATATGAAATACTGCGTGCTGATAATCGATGGCGCCGCCGGTCTCCCGATGCCGGAACAAGGACATAAAACGAGCCTTGAGATAGCCGCTACCCCCAACCTGGATGCTATGGCGGCGGAGGGCTCGCTCGGGCTGGTGCGCACCGTGCCGCGGGGACTGGAGCCGGGCAGCGCCGTCGCCTGTATGTCGGTACTGGGCTATGACCCGGTGGTCTACTACAAAGGGCGTGCCTCCATCGAAGCCGGGAGCATGGACTTAGCCATCGGTAAAGGGGAAGCCGTTTTCCGCTGCAATCTGGTGACCGTTACCGACAGCAGGATGCAGGACTACAGCGCTGGCCATATCAGCAGCGACGAATCGACAAAGATTATAGAAACGCTCAATGAAACACTCGGCAGCAACTTAATAAAATTTTACCCCGGCGTAAGCTACCGGCATATCTTAAAACTCCAGGGACATGCAGATGCCCTCGGAGCTGTCTGTACGCCTCCTCATGATATCCCCGGAAAGACGGTAGCCGAATACCTGCCTAAAGGCCCGGGAAGCGATATCCTGCGCGACCTCATGACCCGCTCCGAGGCAGTTCTGAAAGATCATCCGGTCAACATCGCCAGGAAAGCGCGCGGCGAATTGCCAGCGACCACCATATGGCTATTCTGGGGCAGCGGCCAGGTGCCGCCCATGCCGGCTTTTAAAAAGGTCTACGGCCTTAAAGCCGCCATGACTTCGGGAGTCGACCTGTTAAAAGGGCTGGCTAAAATGTCGGGCATGACACTACTTGACATAAAGGGAATAACCGACGGACCCGATAACGATAACGCGGCCCAGGCGGCAGGCGCCCTGGAAGCTTTAAAAAAACATGACCTCGTGGTTATTCACATTGAGGCGCCCGATGAAGCCGGTCACGAAGGCGACGTTAAAGGAAAAGTGGGCGCTATACAGAAGATAGACGCGGAAGTTGTCAGCCGTTTACGCTCCTGGCGCGGCGAAGACCTGCGGGTGCTAGTTATGCCCGACCACCCCACGCCTGTAAGCGTCCGCACTCATACCCCTGACCCGGTGCCGTTTTTACTGTGGGGTAAGGGGATAAAAGCCAACGGGGCCGGGCGCTTTACCGAAGCCGAGGCCGGGAAGACTGGCGTTTTTGTGGAAGAAGGGTATAAAATAATGGGGCAACTGGTGGGGAAATAAGCGGTGCGGCGTCTCCCAAGAGTAAAAGCGCAATTGCGCAAATGAGTAAATAAGGAATAAATCTATGGCTTTAATCGTTCAGAAATATGGCGGCTCGTCTGTGGCGGACGCCGCAAAAATCAAAAACGTCGCCCGGCGTATCGTTAAAACTAAAGAGGCCGGGCACAAAGTTGTGGTAGTTGTCTCCGCGATGGGCGATACCACCGATGATTTAATTAAACTGGCCAGCCAGATTAACGAATCCCCGGATAAGAGAGAATTGGATGCGTTGGTGTCTACCGGCGAGCTGGTTTCTGCCAGCCTGTTGACGATGGCGATTCACGGCATGGGTTATCAGGCCATAAGTTTGAGCGGCGCGCAGGCCGGCATCAGGACTGATACCGAGTACCGTCAGGCCCGTATCACCAAAGTTGAATCAAAGCGGGTCGTCAGTGAGCTGGAAAAGGGGAACATTGTCATTGTAGCCGGCTTCCAGGGAGTCACCAAGGATATGGATGTAACTACGTTGGGGCGGGGAGCCTCTGACCTGAGCGCGGTGGCCCTGGCGGCAGCGCTGAAGGCTGAACGCTGCGAGCGTTATACCGATACCGACGGGATTTATACCACCGACCCGCGTCTATTGCCGGAAGCCCGCAAGCTCACGGAGATAAGCTACGATGAAATGCTGGAGATGGTCACCTACGGTTTCAAGGCTATCCAACCGCGGGCCATAGAGCTTGCGGAACTCTACAGCGTTCCTCTGCTGGTCGCATCGAGCTTCAATGACAACCCCGGTACGTTAATTCACAAAGAGGTGTCTATGGAAATACGCAATAAAGTTAGGGGCATCGCCCATGACCTTGATGTCGCCAAGATAACTATTGTCGGCGTCCCGGACCATCCGGGCATTGCCGCCAGTATTTTCATGCCTCTGGCGGCAGCCGGTGTCAGCGTCGATACGATAGTTCAAAACGCCAGCCTGGAAAATATTACTGACCTCACCTTTACCGTGGCGGAGAGCCAGCTTAAAGCGGCCATGGCTGTCGTTGAGCCGATTGCCAAGTCTATCGGCGCGCGGAAATGCATCGGCGATCCCAGGTGGGGAAAAATCAGCATCATCGGTACGGGCATGCAGAACGCCCCGGGTTACGCCGCCCGGATGTTCGATACCCTGAGTAAAGCCAATATCAATATCCAGCTTATAACGACATCGGAAATTAGAATAACCTGTATTATTGAGGAATCAAAAGTGAAAGACGCGGTACGAGCCTTGCACCGCGCCTTTGAGCTTGATAAAGATAAATAGAGCCTTGGGAAAAGCTTTTAAAGACAGACGCTAGACGGCGACTACCTCTTTAACTTCTGGGATTTCTTCCTTCAGGATACGTTCAATGCCATTTTTAAGGGTCATTTGCGAATGCATACAGCCAGCGCAATGGCCGACGAGCCTGACTTTGACTGTGCCGCCGTCAATTCCTACAAGTTCAACGTTACCGCCGTCCCTCACCAGGTACGGGCGGACTTTATCTAAAACCTCTTTAACTTTGTCTTCCATGGCTGTCTCCTTCGGGCAGAATAGATTCCCTATATATAAATTCTAGCTTTTAGATAATATATTGTCAAGTAGTGAGACGTAAATGAGACTTTCGCCACTTGTAACGCTTATCTCAATACTGTAAAATATTAAGTTAAAACACCTGTATTTTTGGGGAAGTGAATGACACACGAAGACGAAAGAGTAATTAGACTTAAACAACAGCGCAGCAAAGAAGCCATCGACCTGGCTATGCAGGCTCGCTGGCAGGAAGCTGTAACTATTAACAAAGAAATCGTCCAGGATTATCCTGAAGACGTCGATGCTTACAACCGCCTCGGCCGGGCCTGCATGGAGCTGGGGAAGTACAAACAAGCCCTCGAGGCATATAAGAGCGCGGTAAAACTGGACCCCTATAACGCCATCGCTGGCCGGAACATCAGGCGGCTGAACGATATCAAGGAAACCGACCATGCTAAGGTAGAGACTGTTAAGGTCGAGCCGCAGCAGTTCATCGAAGAAATCGGCAAAGCGGGGGTCGTGGCTCTTAGCGACCTGGCGCCCAAAGAGAAACGCGCCCGGGTGGTGGCCGGCGATAGAGTGATTTTAAAATCCAACGGCTCGTTCCTCACCGTAGAAAGCGGCCGCGGTGAATACATCGGGCGGGTTGAACTGAAGCATGGTCAGCGGCTGGCCCGGCTCATGCAGGGCGGTAACCAGTATTCGACTACGGTCGTCAGGTCCACCGCCGAGACGATGACCGTAATGATACGTGAGACACTCCAGCACCCGAGCCAGGCCGGGAAGCTATCCTTCCCGCCTAAAGGGATGCAGGAGTTCCGTGCTTATGGCACCGATAAGCTGATGAAGCACGACGGGGAAGAAGGCGAAGAGGACGAGTCCGGCTATACCATCATCGGCGGTGATGAAATTGAGGTATTGCCTGAGGAAGCCGAGGTCGCCGATGACAACGGGAGCGATGAAGACTAGAAGGAGATACTGAAAATGGTATCGGGCAATATCAGGCCGGTAAATATCGAAAATGAAATGCGGAGTTCCTACATCGATTATGCGATGAGTGTTATCGTCCAGCGCGCTCTTCCGGACGTGCGGGACGGGTTTAAACCGGTACACCGCAGAATTCTTTATGCCATGAACGACATGGGGTTACACCACAATACCCCGCACCGCAAGAGCGTCCGTATCGTCGGCGAAGTACTGGGGAAATATCATCCTCACGGGGACAGCTCGGTCTATGATGCCATGGTGC
>PLLL01000058.1 GCA_003141235.1 Dehalococcoidia bacterium | reverse complement strand
GAGGAAGAGCTTGTCAGCATGGACTTCAAGGGCAACTCCAACAGCTCTATCATCGATGGACCCAGCACAATGGTCATCGGTGGGAATATGGTTAAAATCCTGGCCTGGTATGATAATGAGTGGGGCTACAGCTGCCGCCTCGGCGACCTGGTGCTTTACATCGCCAACAAAGGTTTTTAAAAAAGTCTTTCGGTAAGGGTGCGGGATGGATACAAAAATACGTGAAGCTCTAAAACCCTGCGGCTATAAAGTTAAAACCGTGTCCATCGCGCACCTGCCGGAGATACAGGAATCCGTAGCTACACTTATACGACAGAGATTGATTAATAAACGGCTAGCTGATAAATGGCATTTTTACCGAACGCCAAATACAGAGTTGCCTGAAGCTAAAACCATCATTATCGCGGCCCTGCCGCAGGCGGTCACGCGCCTAACCTTCACTTGGCAGGGGAGGGACTATCCTGCCGAAGTCGCCCCTGGTTATTTTTCTGCGGCGGATGAAGCACGCGCCGCAGAAATTCTCAATCAAGTGCTGGGAGACGGCGGATATAAAATATCAAAAGCGCGTCTGCCTCTGAAAACGCTGGCCGTGCGTAGCGGTCTGGCAAAATTCGGTAAAAACAATCTCGCTTATGTGCCGGGGATGGGCAGCTTCTGCCGGTTAATCGCTTTCTACTCGGATGCCCCCTGCGAAGAGGATAACTGGCAGGAGTCCGCGGCTATAAATATCTGCGAAAAGTGTACGCTGTGCCTTGAAAATTGTCCGAACGGCAATATTGACGCCGAACGTTTCCTGATTCATGCGGAAAACTGCCTGGGATTTCTTAACGAAATAGAACCGGATTTTCCTTACTGGGTTCAATATCAACCGGATAGGCTGAATGCCTTTGTCGGCTGTATGCGCTGCCAGTCCGCCTGTCCGGTAAATAGACCTTATTTAAAAAATATCAAGGCTGGCCCGTCTTTCTCCGAAGAAGAGACTGCCTTGATTCTGAATAAAACACCTTGGGAGCAGTTGCCACCGGAAAGCCGGAAAAAGCTGGAGGATATTCGAGGCATTTATCCGTTAATAGCGTGTAACCTGTCTGCCCTCATGGGAAAACAGCGCCAGGCTGGGCAGAAATAGTTTTTTTATTTTCTACCTTTCAAATACTATNNGATACCTGAGTACTGATTGACATCCTGTCTGATAATTACCTACAATTAATCATAGTATCTGAAAGAGAGAGAAAATGAAGCTAGTTGTTATCGGCTTCGGGCAATGCGGCGGCAGAATCGCTGACGAGTTTGCCCGGCTTAATATAAGAGCACATGGACTGCGCGGGCTCAACATCATCACCGGCGCTTATGCTGTCAATACCGATATTGCTGACCTGAGCGGTCTGACTACTATCAAAGCTAATTATGACCACCGTATCCTCATCGGCAATAAAAAGACCGGCGGCCACGGCGTGGGTAAAATTAATGAGCTCGGCGCGGAGCTGGCCAGAGAAGACTCCGATAAAGTCATCGAGACTATCAGAAACGGTAAATATTTCACCGAAACCGACGCTTTCCTGCTGGTTGCCAGCGCCGCCGGCGGCACCGGCTCCGGCGCTATCGGTGTTATGACGCAGCTTATCAAAGAGCGCTATGTGGATAAGCCGGTCTATAACCTCATCATCCTTCCCTTCGAACATGAAGAGGCGACCGAAGACCGCACGGTCTATAACGTGGCCACCTGCCTGAAATCAAGCTACCTCGTAGCGGATGCCATCTTCCTGGTGGATAATCAGCGTTTCGCTATGAAAGACTCGCCTATAAGCCATAATCTTCTTAAAATTAACACAATGATTGTCCAGCCGTTTTTCAACCTGCTCTGCGCCGGTGAAGAAAAGAGACATCAGTATATCGGGGCCAAGATACTCGATGCCGGAGATATTATCCAAACCCTCGTCGGCTGGACGACGCTGGGCTACGGCCGCGCCCATACACCGGCATTAAAATCTTTTTTCAAGAGCCACGATTTCCGGGACAAGGCCACCGAAACCCAGAAAGGGATTCATGCCCTGGATGAAGCCGTCAGCGGGCTTTCTATTAAATGCAACCCGCTGGACTCCAAGAGGGCTATGTATCTCATCTCCGCCCCCGCCAGGGAAATCAATGTTGACCTGATAAAAGAGCTTGGCATGTATATTAAAAATATGGCGCCGGAGGCGATTATCCGTAGCGGCGATTACCCGAGGGACAAAGGTGACATGGATGTGACGCTGATACTCTCAGAACTAAGCGATATAGAAAAAGTCAGGAACTATTTCACTAAAGCGATTAGTCTCATTGCAGACCTCAAGAAGCGCCAGGATGGTCTGGTAAACACCCAGCGGGGGATTGACATCTCTATTAAAGATATTCCCTCGCTATTGTAATTTAATTAGTTTGAATGATTCCTTTTTCAGTGTAATAAACTCTCCGAAATAACGTCATTCCCAACTCGATTGGGAATCCAGCATTTATACATTATTTACCTGGTTACTGGATTCCCGCTTTTGCGGGAATGACGTATTTATCGAAGCTATTTATTTTCTGAACGATCCCACTATCTGGCTATCTTGGAATATATCTGCCAGGCCTGCTCGATGGTCTCATCGCGTACCGCCCAGGCTCTTTCCACGTGCTCATCGCGGCCTTTAATGGCCTCGGTGACGGTCGCTTCATAAGCCGAATTGGCGGCTGCTTCCGCTGCCTGATAGGCTTCTTCAGCCTTCTGCGTCAGTTCCAGGCGGGCTTTGGCGGCTTTGGCTATCGCCTCTTCGCGGTCTTTTAAAGCCTGCGTCATGGTAGATTCATAAGCCCTGGAAGACTGGGATTCCGCCCTCTTATAGGCTTTAGCTACCTGCATTTCGTTCTCATGGTAAGCCTTAGCTACCTGGCGCTCGGCATCCATGTAGGCGGCATAAGCCCTTTCGGCTTGGCTCATGAACTCGTCAAGTGCGGATTTAGGTCGTTCTTCCGTTAACTCCTCCCCAGAGGGAACTTCAGCTTGTAGTTCTGCCGGGGTGGAGGACTTCTTTAGTCGATCTTTCGGGGCAGCCATAGGACACCTCCTAAAAAATTACCTTTAAATATTTTAAATTTTAGTGATATTATTAAATTCTTATCGTTACTACATAGTGCCCAGTATATGGTGCACCCTATAAAAAGTCAAGCCAAATATTAGCAGGTATACAGCCTATTTTAAAATTTATTTTACCTTTTTAGCAACTTAAATAAATAGCGACTGGTTCTTCTTATTCCGAATCGGCCTCAGGTTTCCTGGTGCGTTGAGACTTTTTATTTTCGTACATCTTGGCCAGTGACTCCAGACGCGCCTCCATGTTTCCTTTTGCCTCTTTGGATATCTCTTTCGGTTTATTACCCGTTTCTGCCGCTTCTTCTTCCGGTTCTATGGCTTCGTCGTTAATTGGTTCTGCCGGGCTGCGTTCTTCTATCTTATTATTCTTGATATTAACCGGGGTTTTGCCGGTGGTTTCGGCTTCCTCTATGTTTTTATCGGTAGTCTCGCTGTCGTCTCTGGTAGCTTGAT